>NZ_JBHXTG010000002.1:0-197800 GCF_042677465.1 Kitasatospora sp. NPDC127111 | reverse complement strand
CGCGTGCGTTTTCGGGTTGTCCGTAGCCTTGGGGGGGGGGCGGCCCGCTGCTGGGGGGGGGGGGGGCCGGCGGGCGGGGGGGGCGGGGCGGCCCCCCCCCCCCCCCCCCGCCGGGGGTGCCGCAACGGGGGCGGGCGGAGCCTCCGGGAGAAGTGAGTACGCGTACTCAGGACTTCGGTGGAGGCCGGTGGCCAGAATCGGCGGGTGAGCGAAACTCCCTCCCGTCGCGGGCGCCGGTGGCGACCCGGGCCGACGTCCACCGGCGCGGATGTCGCACTGGGCGTGTTCCTGCTGATGGTCCTGGCCGTGTTCTTCGTGTACGGGGAGTTCGGGGCCGCGATGGAGAAGTGGGCGCGGTCGTACGACGGCCTCGCCGGGCAGGAGGAGATCCGGCGCATCCGGCAGCAGGAGGCCAACCGGATCGGCTACTTCATGGCGACCACCCTCGGCGTGGCCGGCCTCGCGGTGTGGGCCCGCCGCCGGTGGACCGCCGGGCTGATGGTGGTCGGGATGCTGCTCTTCGTGGTGCTCCTGGGTCTGATGCAGCACGCCGACCGCTGAGGGGGGTCGGCCGGCCGACGCGGTACCTGCCCCGCACCGGGACCGACTTCCCCCACCTCGGAGCAGGAGGTCGGACCGGCCGACTTCCTGCTCCGAGGTGGGCCGTCGCGGGGCGCTGGGGTGCTCATCCGAGTCCGCAGAGTCTCCGAACGAGATCACTTCCGAGCCGTCAGATGATCACGTGTACTCGTTCGCCGGAGATTTGCGATAACTTGGCACGCCTCAGCGCGGTGGCCCACCCGCGGGCGGAATCCGCCCCCTGGACCGGCCCGGATCCCTCATCCAGGGATCGTTGCTGATCGCTGCAGCGGGGGCCCCGGCGAACACCATGACCTGGCTCCCGCATGGCAGTTGTACCGTGATCCAAATCAAGGGGGACTCTTCACCATGCGTGCTTCGCACAAGCGCTTCCTCGTGACGGCCGTTCTGCCGATCGCTCTCCTCGGGAGCATGGCCGCCCAGTGCGGCCCCGACAACGCCGACCCGGGCGGCGCCGCGACCGCAACGGCCGCGCCGACGGCCACGGCCGCACCCACGGGCTCCGCCGCGCCGGCGGGCACCGCCGCACCGACCGCCACCGCCGCCCCGACGGGCAAGCCGGGTCCGGCGAAGGCCCTGTCGTCCGATGAGCTCACCAAGGCCCTGCTGACCAAGGCGGACGTGCCGGGCACCACCAAGTCGGACAGCGGCCCGGCCGGCGGTGACAGCAAGACGGTCGCGGACAAGGCCGCCTGCCAGCCCGTGCTCGATCTGATCGACCCGATGAACGGCGCGACGAAGCCGGCCGCGGGCGTGCAGGGCATGTTCAAGACGGGTTCCGGCGGGGTCATGGTCCAGCTCAGCCAGTTCGGCGCCGGCCAGGGCGAGAAGGCGTTGTCGTCCGCCGCGGCCGTGCTCGAGTCGTGCTCCAGCATCCCGGGCTCCGTCCCCGGGAACGCCAACCAGAAGATCACGATTTCCGTGTCGAAGCTGGGCTACTCGACGCTCGGCGACGGGACCCTGGCCTTCAAGCTGTCCTTCACCGGCCAGTCGTCGGGCGAGTACTCCTACGTCTTCGTCCGGAGCGGGGACGTCATGATCAGCGTCAGCAACGTGGCGACGGGATCCGTGCCGCAGCCGGACCAGGGTGTCGTGAAGAAGCAGCTCGACCTGGTCAAGGCCGCCCAGCAGCACTGAGTCACCCGCGCGGACGGCGAACCCCTGGGGCGCATGCTCCAGGGGTTCATCCGTGCCAGGACGGCCCACCGGACGAGCCCGCCTAACCGGCTCCGGTGGCCGGCTCCTTGCGGAACCAGACGCCCACGCGGCCACAGGCGAGGCAGATGTCGTTGACCCAGCGGCCGGATCTGCCGTGGTGCTCGGTGATCGGGGTGGCCACCTCGTAGACGAAGTCGTCCTCGCCGCACCAGGGGCAGCGGGCTTCGGCGCCCTCGTAGCGGTGGAGCGTCCTCAGCTCCGTGGGCTTGCTGAGCTGCTGATAGCCGAACCAGTCACACACGCGGCACTGCAACCAGCTCATTTCCTCGCGGCGGCGTAGAGCGCCACGCAAGCGGCCGGTTTCACCCCCGCACTCCGGGCACTCCAAGACGTTCCCCCTTTCCCTTGCGGCCCCCCGCTCAGTTGAGAGCGAGGGGGCCGCCACGCTGCTACACGAGGTGGTCGAACTCGCCGGCCTTGACGCCTTGGAGGAAGGCGGCGAGCTTGGCCGGGGTGGTGCGGACGATGACCTCGCCGTCGTCGGACTCGCGCAGCTCGATCAGCCCGTCTGTGGCACGAACCTCGACGCATGCGTTACTTGAGCCGGAGTAGCTGGACTTATGCCACGCGGAGCTCGCCATTTGCCCCTCCTGGGTTCGCGATGGGTGTGGTCTCCGGCGCCTACATGCTGGGGTTGGCGAGGTGGTCGAACTCGCCAGCCTTGATGCCTTGGAGGAAGGCGGCGAACTTGGCCGGGGTAGTGCGGACGATGACCTCGCCGTCATCGGACTCGCGCAGCTCGATCAGCCCCTCGGCTGTGCGCACCTCGATGCAGTCGGCGTTTGCACCGGAGTAACTGGACTTCTGCCAGCTATGGTTAGGCATTATTTGCTTTCCATGTCCTTCTTGATGGATCGAATGAGCTCCTGGGAATCCTCTTCCGAGAGGGCCGCCGAGTCGATCCGGGCGAGCAGGGATCGGAACCGAGCCGTGTGGGCCGGTGCATCGAAGAGCAGGCAGCCGAGACTGGTGTCGGTTTGTGCCGTGTCGAGCTCGGGGATCGGACCTTCGGCATAGGTGAAGTTCTCATTCGGGACCGGAAGCACATCGACATCGAAGAGCACGACTCGTACCGAGATGGTCGGCTGCTCGGAGACCTCGATGAGGCTCCCCAGTTGTTCAGCCTGAACCTTCGGTCCGCTGAACTGCATGCGCAGCGCCGCCTCGTGGATGAACGCCGTGTATGGCGTTGCTCCGGATCGAACGATGTGCTGCCGCTTCATGCGGAAGACCGTTCTCAGGTCGATCTCGTGACGGGGAAGGGGCGAGAAGGACCGAGTGAAGACGGCAGAGGCGTACGCGCTGGTCTGAAGCAACCCGGGAATGAAAGCCATCGTGTAGGTCGAGAGGCTGCTTGCGCGGCCTTCGATCTCGGCAACCTCAAGGAAGTCTTCCGAGAGGGTTCCTCGATACTCCTCCCACCAGCCGCCTCTGTCGCGTTCGGTGATGATGTCTGCCAACGCATCGATCAAGGGCTGATTGACACACATGCACAGTCCAGCGATCGTGCGCAGGCGCTCAACGCTGATACCGGTCTTCCCGCTCTCCATCTGTGTCACATGGGCAGGGTTGATGCCAAGCGCGCGGGCGAGCTGACTGCCTCCGAGGCCGGCCTGCTCCCGCATCCTGCGTAGCTCGGCACCCAACCGCCGCTGGCGGAGAGTTGGGTTCGAACGAAGCGCCATGGGGTCCTCTCTGCGGTGGTGGGACCCAGTTTGCCTCAGAGCCGCAGCCACGATGGAGGGAACTTCCATCGGCTCGCCACAAATCTGTGGCGCCGTGCGCTATGGTCTTCCTCATAGCGATCCGACGGGTCGTCAGTAACGCCTGTTCCCCGGGCAGTAGGCGCCTGCTGCCCGCGCACCGCAGAGCAGCCACGCGTGTCCTTTCCAGTCCCGCCCTGGCCTGGCTCACGGCGACGATTCCGCCGGTCAACGAATCCACCACACCACCTTCCTTCCGGAGGTTCCCCATGTGTGCCTTCAACCCGCCCGACTGGTCCGCCGCCCGCGAGGAGCTGCGCGCCACCCTCTCCGCCGCCGGCTGGCCGGACGACCTCATCCACGACGCCGAGCTCGCCCTGCACGAGATCTTCGTCAACGCCTGGCGGCACGGCGGCAGCCCCGCCCCGCTGGTCGTCGTCCTGCTCCTCGACCGGACCCTGCGGGTCTCGGTCGCCGACGACAGCCCCGCCCTCCCCGAGCCCCGCGTCTCCGCCGACCCCTACGAGCTCTCCGGCCGGGGCCTGCACCTCGTCCGTTCGCTCACCCACCGGTTCGGCACCGACCCCCGCAAGCACGGCGGCAAGTCCGTCTGGTTCGAGCTGGACGCCGCCGCGTGAACGCCGACCGCACCCCGATCGCGCCCGACGACCCCCGGATGCGCACCTACACCGAGCCCGAGGTCACCGCCCTCCTCCGGGAACTCCACACCATCGGACGCGAGTTCGGCGTCCAGTGGGGCTCCGCCACCACCCACCACAGCACCGTCGACGGCCGCCTCCTGATCAACTTCGGCGCCGCGCCCGTCGCCACCCTCGTCAACCTGCTCGACCTCCTCCGCACCACCAGGGGGGCGAGCCGGCCGTGGACGTCCTGATCCCCCGCGTCGAGCGCACGACCGCCGCCTACCTCGCCGTCGAGCGCGTCCCCGACGCCGTCGTCCAACTCCGCCTGGCCGTCGACCTCGACGTCCACGCCGGACCCGGCGAACAGCTCGCCTTCGCCCTCACCCGCGACCAGGCGCACGAACTGCTGCACGGCCTCGCCGCCCACCTCGGCCACCGCGTCCTCGGGATCCGCCGGTGAACGCCATCGCCCTCACGGCCTTCGCGGTGCTCGTGGCGCTCGCCATCGCGACCGTCGCGCTCGGCGTCGTCACCGCCCTCAGGGTCACCGCCGACGCCACCGCGCCGCCGCCCATCACCCGGCACGGCCGCTGGGAACTGCGCCGACTCCCCGACGGCACCCACGAATACGCCTGGATCGCCCGCCAGGCCGGCCACTTCGGCCCCGAGGTCCCCCGACCGCCGACCACCCGCGGACGGCACCGCATTCCCGACTGAACCCTCATCCGGCACCCGGGCCCTCGCCGCCACGGCGGGGGCCCGCCGCGTTCACGCCTCGGCGCCCCGCACCGGAAGTCGGCCCGGCCGACTTCCCGCTCCACCCTCGACCGCCGGCACCCCGAGGAAGGGCAGCGGCACGTGCCCCGGCAGCACCAGGAAGGCGAAGAACAGCTGGGCCACGATCAGCAGGAGCAGCGGCCAGAGCCCGGCGAGGAGCACCATCAGCATCGGCAGGGCGCTGGGCAACAGGCCCACGAGCGCACCGACCTCGGCACCGCGTTCCGCGCGAGGGGCCTGGACGAGCAGCAGCACGACGGTCGGGACGTGCACCCAGATCACCACCAGGCCGAGCAGGGCGAGGCCGAGGTCGATCCCCGGGGCGTCCCGTCCACCCGTCACGATCAGCCACACGGCCGTGGTCAGCAGGAGGAACGGCGTCAGGCAGCAGACGAGGTACTGCACCACCGCCCGCCCGAGCCACCGCATCTCCGCCCGCCACCTCGCCCTCGACCGCCGGACCAGCAGCCGGCTCGCGAGGAACAGCCCGGCCACCGCGCCCGACGCCTCCAGTGGGGCGAGGCTCCAGAAGTCGACCTGCCGCGACAGGAGGCACCAGGCCACCAGCCCGACCGGCTGCGCCGCCACCAGCACCGCGGCCGGCGGCCGCCACCACGCCCGTACGCCCGTCAACCGACCCACCCCCGATATTGAACGCGTTCAAAATCGAGCCAGATGCTACTCCCACCGCCCCGGGCACACAACAGCCCCCACCCGGAACCGGGTGCCACGACCCGCGCCACCGGGGGGCGGCCGGGCCCCGCCACCCCGGCGAGGCCCGGCAACGCCCGGCGCAGCCCGGCAACGCCCGGCAACGCCCGGCCCGTCACGGTCAGCCGCGGTCAGCCGCGGTCAGCCGCGGTCAGTCCCGGTCAGCCGCGCAGCAGCACGTCCGCGAACTCCCGCACCCGGTCCGCGGTGATCCCCTCGCGCTGTTCCACCGCGAGCGGGTGATCGGTCGGCTCCAGCTCGATCAACGGACGCCGCCCGACGGCCTGCGTGAGGACATGGGTCTTGAGCAGGAGCGTGGTGTCCGGATACACGGGCAGCTCCGTCGACAGCCAGCCGAAGTACGGGGGCTCCTGCACGCGCGCCGGGTCCTCCCAGAGGTCGTGCATCCGGGCGAAGTTCGGCTCGCTCAGGGAGACCCACACCCCCCAGGCGAACGTCTCTCCACTGTCGCGCACCGGGATCTCGATCAGGCCGTGGACGTAGAAGTGCCGGCCCTTGATCACGCAGACGTCGGCGGTCAGCTCGCTGTCGCGGCGCCGCGCGTACCGGGGCTTCCACCCCACCGGGGCCGGAGCCCCGTAGGAGAGCGGCGGGCCGTCCAGCGGCTCGGTGCAGCAGGCGCAGACATGGGGGTGCTCGGCGGACATGGCGACGAGCCTAACCCGCTGGTCAGCGGCGTGACCGAGGCCGTACGGCGGGCCGCTCCGCCCCCTGCCCGCGGCGCCCGCCCGCACACCGCACGGGGTGGGGCGCGGCGGCCGGGCACCGCCGGGCGCGCGTCCGCACGGCCCGCGGGAGCCGGCCCGGACCGCCCCTGAGCCGGCCCGGCGGACCGCATCACCTCAAACATCCCGGTATCGGCCGGTTTTGGCGGGACGTCGGCGGCAGGGGGGTCGCTGTCGGCCTGTCAGCCGCGCTCCCTATGCTGTGCTGCCGCGCCCCGGTTTCCGGTAGCCGACTCGGGTGCGCAGGACCGCCTTCTCCAGCCCGGCGCCGCCCGGGCCTCTTCCGCTTCCCAGGGAGAACGTCATCACCACGCACACCGGCCCTCGTCGCCGAATACTCACCACCCTCGGCGTGACAGCGATCCTGTCCGCCGGGAGCCTGGGTGCGGCACACGCCGCAACCGGCACGCCGACGGCCCCCACCAAGGACGTCCCCTACCTCGGTCACACGTTCAAGGTCCCGGCCGACTGGCCGGTGATCGACCTGACGGCCGATCCGACGGCTTGCGTCCGCTTCGACCAGCACGCCGTCTACCTGGGCACCCCCGGGACCCGCCAGAACTGCCCCGCGCACCTCGTGGGCCGCACCGAGGCGCTGCTCGTGGAGCCCGGTGCCGCCGACGCGCCGTCCGCCACGACCGTGTCGGACGTCGACCGGAAGGTCCGCGCCACCGCTCCGGGGATCACGGCCACCGGCGTGTACGACGGCGACCAGGCGCTCGTCCGGACCGTCCTCGCCTCGGCCGGCTTCCCCGCCACGGCGACGAAGGCGCCGGCGCCCGCCCCCACCCGGAGCACCAAGCCGTCGGCCGGGGCCGCCGCGTCCTCCCCGATGGAGTCCGCGGCGGCGGCGCCCTCGGCGGCGGGGGCACCCGCCGCGGCACCGGCGGCCGGGGCCGCGCTGCCCGCCGACGCGACCAGGTACACGGGCAAGGGCTTCGACGCCTGCTCGGCGCCCGACGCCGCCACGATGGCCGCCTGGCGCGCCAACTCGCCGTACCAGGCCGTCGGCATCTACATCGGCGGAGCCGGCCGGGCCTGCAGCCAGCCCAACCTGACGGCGTCCTGGATGCAGCAGCAGTACGCCGCCGGCTGGCGCTTCATGCCGGTGTACGTCGGCCTCCAGGCCTCGAAGATCACCTCGCCGGCCGCCCAGGGCGCCGCCGCGGCCGACGACGCCGTCGCGCAGGCGTCGGCCCTCGGGCTCGCGCCGGGGAGCGTCCTGTACTACGACATGGAGTCCTACAACGTCGCGACGTACTCCGCGACCGTCCAGGTCTTCCTGTCCGCCTGGAACGCCGGACTCCACGCCCGCGGCTACAACTCGGGCGTCTACAGCAGCGCCTCGACCGGCATCGCGGACCTGGTCTCCAACGCCGGGAGCGGCAAGGGCTACACCATGCCCGACGTGCTGTTCACCGCGCGGTGGAACGGGGTGGCGGACACCAACGACGCGGCCGTCCCGAGCGCCGCCTGGAACAACCACCAGCGCATCCACCAGCACGACGGCGACGTCACCGAGACCTGGGGCGGCGTCACGATCAACATCGACCGTGACTACCTCGACGTCCAGGTCGCCACCACGCCCAGCGGGCGCCAGACGCTGACGGGCATCTACCGCCCGAGCAGCCAGGTCTTCGCCATGGCCGACAGCGGCGGCGGCCTCGTGCGGGCCGTGGCCTTCGGGAACCAGGGCGACGTCCCGCTGGTCGGGGACTGGACCGGCCAGGGCCGCGACACCATCGGCATCTACCGGCCGAGCGACGCCTCGTTCTACCTCACCAGCGACAACGCGACGGTCACCATCGCCGTCCCCTTCGGCGACCGCGGCGACGTCCCGCTGGTCGGGGACTGGACCGGCCAGGGCCGCGACACCATCGGCATCTACCGGCCGAGCGACGCGGCGTTCTACCTGACCAACGACAACCGGACGGTGAGCCTCTCCATCAGCCTGGGCGACCGCGGCGACATCCCGATGGTCGGCAACTGGAGCGGCACGGGCAAGGACACCGTCGGCATCTACCGGCCGAGCACGCACGGCTTCTACCTGAGCAACTCCAACACCTCGGTCACCATCGACCACTCCGTCCTGTTCGGCGACCAGGGCGACGTCCCGGTCAAGGGCGACTGGAACGGGAGCGGGACGGACAAGGTCGGCATCTTCCGGCCGAGCGCGGCCGCCTTCTACGGCGCGTTCTACGACTCCGGCTCGCCGCTCTACAGCGTGCGGTTCGGCGAGGCCTCCGACACGCCGATCACCGGGCGCTGGTGACCCCGCCGGTGACCCGCGACCTCGTCACCCGTGACCTCCTGAGCTGACAGGCCGACAAAGAACGGGCCCTCTCCCCCACACCGGGGAGAGGGCCCGTTGTCCGTGGCCGCCGGGCCGCAGGGGCGCAGGGCCGCCGGGCCGCAGGGCCGCCGGGCCGCCGGGCCGCGGCAGTGACGTTCCGTCAGGCGGTGGCCGTGACGCCCTCGGCCGCCTGGGGCGCCTCGGCCGCCTGGGCCGGGACGGTGACCGCCGGGCCGGCGAGCAGGTCGCCGGTCGGGTTGCCGTAGGCGACCAGGTCGAGCGTCTTCTCCCGGGCCGCGACCAGGACGGGCACCAGCGCCTGGCCGGCGACGTTCGTGGCCGTCCGCATCATGTCGAGGATCGGGTCGATCGCCAGCAGCAGGCCGACGCCCTCCAGCGGCAGGCCCAGGGTCGACAGGGTCAGCGTCAGCATCACGATCGCGCCGGTCAGACCGGCCGTCGCCGCCGAACCGATGACCGAGACGAAG
Source organism: Kitasatospora sp. NPDC127111 (assembly GCF_042677465.1). Taxonomy (NCBI): domain Bacteria; kingdom Bacillati; phylum Actinomycetota; class Actinomycetes; order Kitasatosporales; family Streptomycetaceae; genus Kitasatospora; species Kitasatospora sp. NPDC127111. Next base: position 188,620 of record NZ_JBHXTG010000002.1, on the reverse strand, counting down.
GCGATCAGCAGGTAGTCCTTGATCCCCAGGTCGATGCCGTACACCTGGGCGACGAAGATCGCGGCCAGCGACGGGTAGATCGCGGCGCAGCCGTCCATCTTGGTGGTCGCCCCGAACGGGACGGCGAAGCTCGCGTACTCGCCCGGCACCCCGAGCCGCTCGGTCACGCGCCGGGTCACCGGCAGGGTGCCGACGGACGAGCGCGAGACGAAGGCCAGCTGGATGGCGGGCCAGGCGCCCTTGAAGAAGTTCAGCGGGTTGAGGCCGGCGGCGAACTTCAGCAGCAGGGGGTAGACGCCGAACAGCACCAGCGCGCAGCCGACGTAGATGTCGACGGTCAGGGTGGCGAAGGGCTCCAGCAGGTCCCAGCCGTACTTGGCGACGGACTTGCCGATCAGGCCGAGGGTGCCGAGCGGGGAGAGCCGGATGACCCACCACAGGGCGGTCTGCACCAGCTCCAGCACGGACTCGCTGAGCTTGAGCACGGGCTCGGCCTTGCCGCCCAGCTTGATGATCGCCGCGCCGGCCACGATCGCCAGGAAGACGATCTGCAGCACCTCGACCTCGGTGAAGGCGGTGACGATGTTGGTCGGGAAGACGCCGGTCAGGAAGTCGACCCAGCTGCCGGTGGACTTCGGCGGCGCCAGACCCTCGGTCTTGAGGTCGGTGCCCTCGCCCGGGTTGGTCAGCAGGCCGAGACCGAGGCCGATCGCGACGGCGATCAGCGAGGTGACGGCGAACCAGAGCAGCGTGCGGACGGCCAGCCGGGCCGCGTTGGTCACGTTCCGCAGGTTGGCGACGGACACCACGATCGCGGTGAACACCAGCGGCGGGACGGCCAGCTTGAGCAGCTGGACGAAGGTCTTGCCGATCGTCTCCAGGGTGGTGGCCAGCCAGGAGACGTCGGCGGCGCGGGCCAGGTAGCCGAGGCCGACGCCGAGGACGAGGCCGGCGACGATCTGGACCCAGAAGGGCGTCCTGCGGACGCGGGCGAGCACGGAGGGCGACGAGGTCGCCTCGGGCGCTGTGGACATGACGGTGCGACTCCGGGGAGGGCGTTGCTGACGGTGGGGTGAGGCGCGGGAAGGCGGCACGGCGCAGGGGCCGAACGGTGAGGGTGCGACCCCCGGTCAGGGGCGTGCCGCCCGCATACAGCTCATGGCGCGACAACGGCGCGGGCTGTCCACAGCACCCGGCAGGCAGCACCGGCGGGCGGCGCCGGGCATGGTGCCCAGGCCGTTCATCCGGGGTGCTCCTGAGGTGGTCATGGCCGACACGTTAGCAGTAAAGGTTTGAGATGTTCAAAGTTGTTGTTTGAGATAGGCCGCGCCCTCCGATCAATTCCGGACACGAACGAGACTGACGCACCATCAGATCTTCGGATCCCGCCCGATTGACCGCCTGCCGGTTATACGTATAACTTGGACAGCGTCCCCCGCCCACGCCTGCCCGACCGGAGAACCGTGCCCATGGGCTACGTCGCCCTGCTCCGCGCCCCGCACGTCAGCCGCCTCCTCCTCGGCACCCTGCTCGGCCGCCTCCCCGCCGGCATGACCGCCCTGGTGATCGCACTGGCCCTGCGCGAGGCCGGAGCGCCGTACAGCCGGATCGGGCTGGCCACCGCCGCCTACGCGATCTCGGCCGCCGTCGGCGGGCCGGTCCTGGGCCGGATCGTGGACCGCACCGGGCAGCCGCGCGTGCTGCTCGCCTCCGCGGTGATCGCCGGCGGCGGCTACGCGCTGCTCGCGCTCGCCCCGGGCTCCGCGCTGGCCGCGCCGCTCGGCGCCGCCGTCGCCGGCCTGGCCATGCCGCCGCTCGAACCCTGCCTGCGCTCACTCTGGCCGGATGTCGTCGAGGAGGAGCAGCTCGACACCGCGTACGCCTTCGACTCCGCCTCGCAGCAGATCCTCTACGTCGCCGGACCGCTCGCGGTCGCCGGGATCGCGGGCGCGGTCAGCCCGGTCGCGGCGCTCTGGGTCGCCGCCGGGCTGGGGCTCGCCGGGGCCCTGATCGTGGCCACCACCGCACCGGCCCGGGCCTGGCAGGCGCCGCCGCGCGCGCACTCGGCCGGCCTGCTCGGGCCGCTCCGCTCCCCCGGACTCGTCCTGCTGCTGATCGGCCTGGCCGGCGCCGGCTGGGCGGTCGGCGCGCAGAACGTGCTGTTCATCGCCTACGCCGAGGCGCACGAGGGCGCACTGCCCGGCGGCGCCGGCACGCTGCTGGCCCTGGCCGCGCTCGGCGGGCTGCTCGGCGCGCTCGCCTACGGCGCGGTGCGGTGGCGCAGCAGCACCGCCACCCGGACGTGGGTGATGGCGGTCGGCATGGCCGTCTCCTACCTGCCGCTGGTGGTGCTGCCCGGGCCGTGGGCGATGGCCGGGCTGGCCTTCCTCTCCGGGATCGGGCTGGCGCCACTGCTCGCGGCCGCCTTCGTCCTGGTCGCCGAGCTGGCGCCGGCCGGCACCGTGACCGAGGCGTTCGCCTGGCTGGTCACGCTCTTCGCGACCGGCAACTCGCTCGGCTACGCCGTCTCCGGCCACCTCGCCGAGGGCTCGCTGCACTCGGTGGCGCTCTGCGCGGCCGGCGGGATCGGGCTCGGCGGGCTGCTGCTGTTCGGCGCCCGCCGCTGGTTCCGGCCCGCGCCGGTGGCCGCCGCACCGGTGGCGGAGCCGGTCCCGGTGGGCTGAGCGCCCACCACCCCAGACGCGACCGCGCCCGTCGGACAGGTGGTCTGGCCGACGGGCGCGGCCGCTCCCGCTCCTCCCACGGTTCTTCGGCGCCCCCGGTCGATCCGGCGCCGGGCGGCTCGCTCAGCGCTCCCCGCGGTCGAGCGCGGCGACCTCGCGGACGGCGGCGGCGATGGCCGGGGCGTCCTTCTTCAGGAGCGCGCCGTGGTTGCTCGCGACCTTCGCGCTGATCCTGATGTTCGGGTTGCGGGCGGTCACCGCGTCGAGGCTGGTGCGGATCCGCTCCTGCTCGTCACCGCGGCTTCCGAGGGAGGACCCCGAGGCGACCACGTACCGCACCGGCGCGGTGATGCCGTCCAGCACGGGGCCCAGCTCGCGCTCGCGGGAGATCCTGCCGAGCTCGATGTTGCTGGTCGCCATCTGCTCGGCGTTCATCCGCGGGACCAGGCCCGTCGGGCGCAGCAGCGGCATGAACCAGCTCCACTGCCGGAACTGCTTGCGGATCCGCCGCTCCATGGCCTCGTCGAGCCAGTCGTAGGGGAACGCGCCGTCGACCATGACCGCGCCCAGGGCCCGCTCCGGATTCCGCTGGGCCCAGTGCGCCGCCACGAACGCGCCGTAGGACCAGCCCACTACCAGCGCCCGCTCCACGCCCCTGGCCGCGAGGACGGCGTCGACGTCCCGGACGGCGGCCTCGAAGGAGTAGTCCGCCGAAGGCCGCGACTTCCGGCCGCGGGCGCGCTCGTCGTAGGTGATGTGCCGCCACCCCGCCCCCAGCTCGGCGATGACCCGCCGCCAGTACCCCTGGGTGGCGAAGTGGCCGTTGAGGTAGAGCACGGGGATGCCGGGCCCGCCGGTGTCGGTGACGGCCAGGGCCGTGTCGTCGACCGGCACCATGCCGGTCCAGGCCGAACCGGTCGGGGCGGTGCTGTTGTTCGTCATGGGTTCCCCCCTTGTCGTGTCGGGGCCGGGCGGGTCCGCCTCGGCTCCGGTCGTGGTGCGGTTCTGGCGTGGTTCTGGCGCGGCGCGTTCCTGGCGCGGTTCTGGTCGCGGCCCGGCTCGGGCCCGGGCGCGTTTCTGGTCCCGGCTCGGGCCCCGGCTCGGCTCGGGCGCCCGCTCGGCTCGGGTCCCGGACCGGTCGGGTCAGAGGCTGCGGGCGGTGATGTCGCCGCGGGAGGTGGTGGCGTGGATGTCGAGTGCGGCGGTGCCGTCGTTGCGGAGGGCGTTGGTGACGCGGCCGTAGGCGGTGCCGGCGTCCAGGGTGGCCGAGACGCCGGCGGCGGCGCCGACCGTGATGTCGCCGGACTGGGTGCTGAGCCGGACCGTGCCGCGGACGGCCTCGGCGATCCGGATGTCGCCGCGCTGGGTGCTGATCTCCGCGGGACCGCCGAGGCGGCCGATCTCGACGTCGCCGTCGGTCGCGGTGAGGCGGACGCCCGCGGCCTCGTCGATCTTGATCCGGCGGTAGGCGCCGTCGAAGACGACGTCGCCGAGCCGGCCCACGCCGCGGAGCTCGGAGCTGGCGGACTCGGCCTCGACGCGGGAGCCGGTGGGCAGCTTGACGGTGATCTCCACGGAGCCGGAGGGTCCGAAGAGCTGGTTCTTCGGCGCGGGGGTGTGGATCCGCAGGACGCCGTCGGCGTAGGAGACGGTGGTCTGCTCGGCGGTCTGAACGTCACGGCCCTTGGCGGGGTCGGCCGGCAGGACCTCGACGACGGTGTCGGTGCGGTCGGCGGCGATGAACTGGAGGCGGCCGGCGGGGACGTCCAGGACGGCGGCGATCGGGGCGGGGGTGTCGAACTTCTGCATCGTGCTCTCCTGAGCTCGCTCGTGTTTCTGACATTGGAAAAGCTACGTTGCTTTCCAATGTCAGGCAACATGCTCGTTGCGCAAAATCAGCATCAATGCAGGTGAAGGCCGGAAAATCATTGCAACAACCCTGACGCTTAACGCAACGTCCGCGCTCGTTCGTTGCAATGGAGTGAGGGTGAACGCTATGCTGGGGCCACCACGCGACCACGAAGGAGACCCGATGCCGGGAGGCAGGCTCACCCAGCAGGAACGCCAGCAGATCGCGCAAGGGGTGGCCGACGGGCTCCCCTACGCCGAGATCGCCCGCCGCCTCGAACGTCCGACCTCGACGATCACGCGTGAGGTGATGCGCAACGGCGGCCCCACCGCCTACCGCGCCGACCTGGCCCACCGCGCCACCGAACGCCGCGCCCACCGGCGCCGGCCCGCCTCCTCCCGGGGGCCGGAGTCGGCCCCCCTGCCGCACGGACGCGACGCCGAGGCCGTGCGCGAGTACGAGGAGACGCTCACCACCGTCCTCATGCAGTCGGGCGCGCCCAAGATGATGTCCCGGGTGCTGGCCTGCCTCTACACCACCGACGCGGGCAGCCTCACCGCGTCCGAACTCGCCCAGCGCCTCCAGGTCAGCCCGGCGTCCGTCTCCAAGGCGATCACCTTCCTGGAGAGCCTGGAACTCGTCCGCCGCGAACGCGACGAAGGCCGCCGCGAGCGCTACATCGTCGACGACGACCTCTGGTACCAGTCGATGCTCCGCAGCGCCCGGGACAACGCCAAGTTCTCCGAGACCGCACTGCAGGGCGTCAGCGTCCTCGGCCCGGGCACCCCGGCCGCCACCCGTCTGGAGAACGTCGCCCGCTTCCTCGACTTCGTCAACGAGGGGATAGTCCGCGCCGCGGAGCAGGCCCGCGAGGTCCTCTACACGAAGCCCGGAACGGCCCCGGACGACGACACCGCCTGAGCCGCCGTCGGATCAGGCCGAGGCGGCGGTGGAGGAGCGCAGGACCAGCGAGGTGGCCAGCGGCGGCACCGGGGTGACCGGCTCGCCGCGGAGCAGGTCGGCGAGGGCGGCGACGCCTGCCCGGCCCAGCCGCTCGCCGGGCAGGTCGACGGTGGTGAGCGGCGGTGCGAGCAGCGCGGCCACCGGCACGTTGTCGATGCCGACCACCGAGAGGTCGTCCGGGACCTTCAGCCCGAGCTCGGCGGCGGCCTGGTAGACGCCGGAGGCCACCACGTCGTCGTCGCAGATCACCGCGTGCGGGCGGTCCGGGTGCTCCAGCATCCTGCGGGCGACGCTGCGGGCGGCCGGCTGGCCCTCGTTGAGGCTGACGCCGAACTCGACCACGTCCAGGCCGAGCGCCCCGACCGCCTCCTCGAAGGCGGCCTGGCGGACCCGGAAGGTGTAGGCGGAGTGGGTGGAGCGCAGCCGGCCGATCCGGCGGTGGCCGAGCCCGGCCAGGTGCTCGACGGCGGCGCGCATGCCGCCCGCCACGTCCAGCTCGATGGTCGGCCGGGCCCGGTCGGTGCCGGGGTCCGCGTCCAGGAAGACGGCGGGGGTGTCGGCGGGCAGCTCGCCGAGCTGGCTGTCGTCCGGGGAGCAGATCAGCAGGCCGTCGAAGCGGCTGGTGGTGGCCGCGTCGGCCAGGGTGGCGCTGCCCCAGCCGGAGCTGACCACGACGGCCAGGCCGTGCTTGCCGGCCTCCTCGTGGACGCCCTCCAGCACCCGGCCGAAGAACGGGCCGAGGATGTTCGGCACGGCCAGCAGGATCATGCCGCTGCGGCCGAGGCGCAGTTGCCGGCCGGCCGCCTGGGGGCGGTAGCCGAGGCTGCGGGCGGCCTCCCGGACCCGCTCGCGGGTGGCGTCGGAGACCCGGCGGCCGGCCTCCGAGCCGGAGAACACCAGCGAGACGGTGGCCTGGGAGACCCCGGCGAGCCGGGCGACGTCCCGCCCGGTGGGCTTGCGGACCGGCGCCGGCCACGTCCCGCTGGCGCCCTCGGCGGGCACGGCGGCCCGCTCGCCGGACGCGGCGGCCGGCTCGCCGGACGTGCCGGTCTGATCGCCGGACGCGGCGGTCGGCCCCCCGGGCAGTGCGGAGGCACCGGAGGTCGGACCGGCCGACCTCCCGTGCGCGCGCTCGTCGTGCCGGGGCGCTGGACCTGAGGCTGGTGCGGGCACGGCGGTGGTGCGGGTCAGCCGTTGACGGCCGCCGAGCGGGCGGCCTCGTCGGCCGCGTCCTCCTCGGCGTTCTGCGCAGCGATCCGCTCGGCCGTCCGGTTGCGCAGGCCGGTCACCTTGCCGGCGATCTGGGCCGACATCTCGTCGCGCTGCTTGCTCAGCAGGACGTAACTGAGCGGCGCCGAGAACACCGCGGCGAGCAGGAAGAGGAAGACGACGCCCAGCTCGCCCTTGACCGGGATCAGCTGGAAGTGGCCGAGCAGCAGCATGACCAGCAGGCAGCCGAGGAAGACGCTGACCCGCAGGGAGGTGTAGCGGAGGGTGGCGTGCGACTTGTCGCTCACTTTGCTCACCGGGGACACATCCTTCTCTGCGCGGGGCCGGCCGGTCTCCCAGTGAAGCATGCCTGACGGGCCGCGCGGGGAAGGGGTCGCCCGTCCCGTCGCCCGGTCCCGCGCCGGCCGGCCGCCGCGACCGCCCCGTCAGCGCAGGTCGAGCCACATGGTGACGTCGTCGCGGTCGTCCCCGGGGGCGACCCGGATCGCCGCGGGCACCCGGCCGACCTCGGTGTACCCGCAGCGGCCGTAGAAGGTCTCCAGGCCGAGACCGCCGCGCAGGGTCAGCCGGACGCCGTCCAGGCCCCAGGCCCGGGCCACCCGCTCGGCCTCGGCCATCAGCTCGGCGCCGTAGCCGCGCCCCTGGAAGTCCGGGTGGACCATGACCCGCTTGAGCAGCCGCCAGTGGTCCATCGGCCCGAACCGCATCGACTCGAAGAACAGCAGGCCGGCCAGCCGCCCCGTCGCGGCCTCGTGCGCCACCAGCAGCCGGTCCGGCTCGCCGGGCCCGACGCCGGCGAACTGCGCGTCGGCGGTCTTCCAGACCTCGTCCTCCGTCACCGGGGCGACGAAGCCGACGGCACCGCCCGCGTTGGTGACGTCCGTCCAGAGGCGGACGATCCGGGCACGCAGGTCGGGGTCGAGCACGGGGTCCAGGGTGAAGGAGAGCGCCATGATCGCGGAGCCTACCCGCCGGCCGGGCCCGCCGCCCTGCCGGTCGGGCCGCTACGAAAGGGCCTGGAACCGGGCCCGGACCAGGGCCTGGGACAGGGCCCGGGACAGCCCCTACGACAGGACCGGGACCACCCGGGGTGCACCGGTCCCCCGCAGGGCCAGGCAGAGCACGACGGCGACCGCGCAGAGCCCGCCGGCCGCGTACCAGGCGAGGTCGTAGCTGCCGAGCGCGTCCCGGGCCAGGCCCGCCAGGCCGGCCACCACCGCGGCGCCGATCTGGTGGCAGGCCAGCACCCAGCCGAAGACGATCGGCGCGTCCTCGCCGAAGTGCCGGCGGCAGAGTGCGACGGTCGGCGGCACGGTGGCCACCCAGTCCAGGCCGTAGAAGATCACGAAGGCCAGGATCGGCGGCTCCAGCGAACCGGCGAACAACTGCGGCAGCAGGAACAGCGACAGCCCGCGCAGCGCGTAGTAGACGACCAGCAGCAGCCGGGAGTCGAAGCGGTCCGTGAACCAGCCGCTGGCGATCGTGCCGACCACGTCGAAGACGCCGATCAGCGCGAGCAGGCTCGCCGCGGTGGTGACCGGCAGGCCGTGGTCGTGGGCGGCCGGGATGAAGTGGGTGCCGACCAGCCCGGCGGTGGTCGCGCCGCAGATCGCGAAGGAGCCCGCCAGCAGCCAGAACGCCCGGCTGCGGCCCGCGTCGCGGAGCACCCGCAGCGAGCGGGCCAGCGCCCGCCCGTCGGCGGGCACGGCGGGCGGCTCCTCGGTCGCGCCGTACGGGAGCAGGCCGAGGTCGGCCGGGCGCTCGCGCATCAGCAGCAGCACCGGGACGGCGACCGCGCTGGCCGCCAGCGAGACCACCACCACCGCCGAGCGCCAGCCGTGCTCCTCGACCAGCCAGGCGCCGAGCGGCAGGAAGACCAGGTTGCCGGCCGCACCGGCCGCGGTGAGCACGCCGGTGACCAGCCCCTGCCGGGCCCGGAACCAGCGGCCGGTGATCGTGGTGGCGAACGCGCCGGCCATCGAGCCGCTGCCGAGGCCGACCAACACGCCCCAGCAGAGCACCAGTTGCCAGGGTTCGCGCATCAGCATGGTCAGTCCGGCGCCGACCGAGACGGTGAGCAGCGCGCAGACCACCACCAGCCGGACGCCGAACCGGTCCATCAGGGCGGCGGCGAAGGGGGCGGTGAGGCCGTAGAGGGTGAGGTTGACCGAGGTGGCGCTGGAGATCGTCCCCATCGACCAGCCGAACTCGTTGTGCAGGGCGTCCATCATCAGGCCGGGCGTGGAGCGGAACCCGGCCGAGCCGAGCAGCACCAGCAGGGCGACGGCGGCCACCACCCAGGCGTAGTGCACGCGCGGGGCGCGGGTGCCCGCGGAGGTGGGGGCGGCTTCGAGCGTGGGGGCGTTCCGTTCGTTCACCCGGCCGAGTCTCCCGAACGGCCCGAACGCCCACGAGTGGCCTGACTGCCAGCTTTCGCAAAGATCGGGCCACCGGCCCGGCGTACGCTGGCCCGACGGACGACCGGCGGAAGGAGCACGGGGTGGCGCACAAAGTGGCGGTACTGGCCCTGCACGGGGTGATCGCCTTCGAACTGGGCATCCCCGCGCGGATCTTCGAGTCGGCCAAGGACGCCGACGGCGTCCCGTACTACCGGGTGGCCACCTGCACCGTGGACGGGCGGCCGGTCGCCACCAGCACGGACTTCCGGGTCGCCGTCGACCACGGGCCCGAACTGCTGGAGTGGGCCGACACCGTGGTCATCCCGGCCTCCGCCGACCCGGGGCCGAAGCAGGTGGACGCCGAGCTCGGCCCCGACCTGACCGCGGCACTGGCCCGGATCCGGCCCGGCACCCGGCTGGTCTCGATCTGCACCGCCTCCTTCGTGCTGGCCGCCGCCGGCCTGCTCGACGGCCGCCCGGCCACCACCCACTGGAGCTACACCGACCGGTTCGCCGCGCTCTTCCCGAAGGTCCGGCTCGACCCGGACGTGCTGTTCACCGACGACGGCGACGTGCTCACCTCGGGCGGGGTGGCGGCCGGCGTCGACCTCTGCCTGCACATCGTGCGCCGCGACCACGGCAGCACGGTGGCCAACGCGGTGGCCCGCACCTGCCTGGTGCCGCCGTGGCGCGAGGGAGGCCAGAAGCAGTACGTGACGCTCCCCCGCCCGGCCGTCGAGACCGGCCCCGGCACCGCCGCCGTCCGGGCCTGGGCGCTGGAGCACCTGGACCGGCCGCTGCCGCTGCGCCTGCTCGCCGACCGGGCCGGGATGAGCGTGCGGACCTTCACCCGGCGGTTCCGCGAGGAGACCGGCGCCAGTCCGGGCCAGTGGCTGACGGTGCAGCGCACCGAACGGGCCCGGCAGCTGCTGGAGCGCACCGACCTGACGATCGACCAGGTCGCGCGGGAGTCCGGTTTCGGCACCGCCGCCTCGCTCCGGCTGCAGCTGCGCGGACGGCTGGACGTCGCGCCGAGCGCGTACCGGCGCACCTTCCGGACGACCGCGCCGGCCGACTGACGGGCCGACGCCGGGACTCACCCCGGAGCGACCGGGAACCGGAGCCCCGGGAACGGGAGTGACCGGAACCGGAGCCTCAGGAACGGGAGCGACCGGAACCGGAGCCCCGGCGACCGGAGCGACCAGAACCGGAGCCCCCGGAAAACGATCCGGCGGGTGGCCGGAAAGCGACCGCCGGAATGGGCGGATTGGATGGCGGCAGGCCGCACGCACCCCGAGCACGGCACGGCAGGCCGCCATCCAACCGCGAAGCACGGGCCCTGAACCCGCGCCACCGCTCTCCGCACTCGCCGAGGAGCCACCCCGCGATCGGCCTGCTATGGCCCCCCTGCTGACGTGGTCCCCCTGGACAGCAGCACCGTAGCGGCATTCGGGTGTTCCCTCGGCGTCCCCTCGCGACGGAGCGCTGCTCCCAAGCGTGATCAGTCGGATACGTCACGTCAATGGCTTGTCGGAAATTCGGAATGGTTGCGTCAGGTTTCGGCCCGATGATCGTCGCAGGCGGGAACGGCCCTGCGGAGCGGCGTCATTGCGCCAGCGCGGCCCAGTCCACAGCGGCCAGCGGATCCACCGGCGTGGCGTCCGCGCCGATCTCGCACCAGACCCGCTTGCCCGAACCGTCCGGATACCAACCCCAGCGGTCGCAGAGCAGCTCGACCAGTTCCAGGCCGCGCCCATTGGTGGCGTCGGCGTCCGCGCCCGCGCGGCGGGGGGCGGGGGCCGCCTGGCTGGCGTCCGCGACCTCGACCCGGAGCGGGCCCAGGGCGGGCGCCCCGGGCTCTCCGGGCTCCCCGTGCGCCCCGGCGGCGCCCGGGGCGCCCGTCGCCGCCCGTTCCGCGCCCGGCGCGGCGCACTCCATCGGGAAGCAGAGCCGCAGCACGGCCGGACAGCCGGTGTGCACCACGGCGTTGGTCACCAGCTCGGAGACCACCAGGACCACCGTCTCGGCGATCGGGGCGTCCGGGTCCACGCCGTGGTTGAGCAGCCGCGAGCGCACCCACCGGCGGGCCCGCCCGACCTCGGCCGGATCGGCCCGCACCGCCAGCTGTACCTGAAGAACCTGCACCGCTCCACCACCCGCACTCGCAGTTCGGCCGTCGTCTCGATCGGGCCGGATCGTCCAGCCGGCCGGCCCCGGCACCCGCCGGGCCACCGCACACCCCGGGCCGCGTCGCACGTTTTCGCCCACCGCACGGCACACCCGGTCCGTCGCACCCGCGCCATCTCGTACGTCGCGCACAGGCTGCGACACGAATACGCCTCAGGATGAGTCGGCGGGAGGGGCGCAGCAAGCGCTTCGGGCATATTCCAGCGATCGGGGGACAGCGCAGTGCATACTGTCCCGTTCACTCTCGCGAGCCTCGCACCGGCGCTCGTCCGGCCCGGTCCCGGCGGGCCGGACACGCAGAGGTGAACCTACCGCCGGGCGCCCCCGGAACCGGGACCGCCACTCGCGAACCACCCGTGCGACACGTGTCCAGCGCCCGTCGAACAGGGGGAATCGGACTGCAGATCCCACGATGTGACGATCCGAAACCGCGAGCTCCGATCTTCACCGAATCCGCCCGCCCCCGGAAGGCCGCAAGATACCGTTGGGTAAGTCAGCGAACCCCACGGTAGGAGGGTGGTTCCCGATGGCCGCCCCCGGCCGCTCCCCGCGCTGGGACGAACAGCTCCAGCGCCGGCTCGCCCGCGGCGAGGAGACCGCGCTCGGCGAACTCTACGACCAACTGGCGCCGATGGTGCACGGGCTGGCCGGCCGGATCCTCGCCGACGAGGCCGCCGCCGCCCAGCTCACCCGCGAGATCTTCGCCCACGTCTGGGAGCACCCGCACTCCTTCGACCCGGCCCAGGGCTCGCTCCGGTCCTGGATCGGCTCGCTGACGCACCGCCGCGCGGTGGACCGCCTCCGGATCCGGCGCGCCGCCGAGGGCGAGGGCCTCGACCAGGGCACCGGCGGCGCGTACGGCGGGAGCCGGCCCGACGGGGACCCGTACGGCGGGAGCCGGTACGACGCGAACTCCCCCGTGGAGGAGGAGATCCGGACCGTCGCCACCGCCGCGCGGATCCAGTACGTGGTCGACTCCCTGCCGCAGACCCTGCGCGAGACCATCACGGTGTCGTACTACGGCGGCCGCACCTACCAGGAGACCGCCCGTCGGCTCGGCATCAGCGAGCAGATCGCCAAGCAGCGGATGCGGCTCGGCCTGGAGCTGCTGGCCACCGAGCTCGCCGAAGAACGCGAGCGCCAGCAGCAGGCCCGCCAGGCCCGGCAGGCCCAGCAGCGCGGCCACCGGCCGGGCGGGGCGGCGTCGGGCGGGCACTCGTCGGACGCGGCGGCGCCGGACCGGCCGGAGCCGGGCGCGGCCGGCCCGGACGAGGCGGCAGCGCGCAGAGCGGAGCACCACGGAGCGGCACGGCGGGACACGGCACGGCGGGACACGGCACCGCAGGACGCGACAGCGCACGACGAAGCAGCGCACGGCCGAGCGACGCACGACGGAACAGCACACGACGAAGCAGTGCACGACGAAGCAGTGCACGACGACCGGCACCGGAACGAGGACGGGGGCACGTGACGACCACCGAAGAGCAGCACGAGGCCCTGCGCTCGCTGCTCGGCGCCTGGGCCCTGGGCGCCTGCCCGCCCCGCGAGGCCGCCGAGCTGGAGCGGCACCTGCGGGCCTGCCCGGACTGCGCCGCCGAGGCCGCCCGGCTCCGCGAGGCGGCCGGCTGGCTCGCCCTCGACGAGCCGCTCGACCAGCCCGGTTCGCTGCGCCAGCAGGTGCTCGACTGGTGCCTGGCCCGGCGCCCGGCCGACCTGCCCGTCCCGGCCTGGGGCGCGGCCTACACCGCCGAGACCGCCAAGCTCGACGCGCTGCTGCGCGACCTCGGCCCGGAGGAGTGGCAGGAGGTGGCCGAACTCCCCTGGCACGGCGGCACCGAGTACCTCCGCCCGGCCGAGGTGCTCTGCCACCTCGCCGCCGTCGACGGGTACCTGGCCGTCGCGCTCGGCCTGCCCGACCCCGTCCCGGGCGTTCCCGTCCCCGGCGGGCCCGCCCCGGCCGCCGGCCGCCGGGTGCCGCCGCAGGACCCCGGCCCGCCGGCACCGAAGGTGCCCGCGCAGGGCGGCCCGTGGGCCGGGATCACCGAGCGCACCGCCCGGCTGACCGCCGACCAGGCCGGGCAGCCGCCGCAGACCGTCCGGGCCCGGTGGCGCCGGCACTGCCACGAGCTGGTCCGCACCGCCGCGCTGGCCCCGCAGGGCAACACCCCGGTCGACTACGGCTTCGCGACCGTCCCGCTGCGCGACGCCTTCGTCGACCGGGCCTTCGAGTGCTACGTCCACGGCGAGGACGTGGCCCGTGCGGTGGCGTACCCGTACGACCCGCCGGCGCCGCAGCACCTGCGGCAGATGGTCGACCTGGCCGTCCGGATGCTCCCGCCGGCCCTGGCCGGACTGCGCGCCGCGCGGCCCGAGCACGCCGGGGCGCCCGCGGCCGCGCGGGACGGCGACGGCCGGAGCGGCGGAACGGGCCGGCTGGTCCGGCTGGTGATCGACGGCCCCGCGGCCGGCGAGTGGCTGATCCCCCTGGACGGCCAGGAGAGCGGCCCGCCCGGCGGGGAGCCGGTGGCCGCGATGGTGCTGGACGGGCTGGAGTTCTGCCAGCTGGCCGCCGCGCACCGCGACCCGGACCGGCTGCCGGTCGGCGCGCACGGTGACCGGGCCGCGATCCGCGAGGTGCTGCACGCGGCGCCGCTGCTCTCCCGGCCCTGAACCGGGCGAGCCCTGAGCCCGGCGGACCGTGAAACCGGCGGGGCTCAGGGCCGCGGGAGGCTCAGGGCCTCGGGCCGCGGGGGCCTCAGGGCCTCAGGGCCTCAGGCGAAGACGACGGTGCGGTTGCCGTTCAGCAGCACGCGGTGCTCGCTGTGCCACTTCACCGCGCGGGCGAGCGCCTGGCACTCGACGTCCCGGCCGAGCGCGACCAGCTGGTCCGGGGTGACGTCGTGGGTCACCCGGGCCACCTCCTGCTCGATGATCGGGCCCTCGTCGAGGTCGGCGGTGACGTAGTGCGCGGTGGCGCCGATCAGCTTGACGCCGCGGGCGTGCGCCTGGTGGTACGGCTTGGCGCCCTTGAAGCTCGGCAGGAAGGAGTGGTGGATGTTGATCACCTTGCCGGACAGCGCGGTGCAGAGCTGGTCCGAGAGCACCTGCATGTAGCGGGCCAGCACGACCAGCTCGACGTTCTCCTTGGCGACCAGGTCCAGCAGCTGCTGCTCCGCCTCGGCCTTGGTCTCCTTGGTCACCGGGATGTGGTGGAACGGGATGCCGAAGCCCTCGGTGAGGCCCTGGAAGTCGGTGTGGTTGGAGACCACCGCGGCGATCTCCACCGGCAGCGCGCCGATCCGGCTGCGGAACAGCAGGTCGTTCAGGCAGTGCCCGAACTTGCTGACCATCAGGATGATCCGCATCCGCTCCTCGGTCGGGTGGATCTGCCAGTCCATCCCGAAGGAGGCCCCGATCGCGGCGAAGCTGGCCCGCAGCTTGTCGAGGGTGACCGGCTCGGCGGCGGAGAAGTGCACCCGCATGAAGAACAGGCCGCTGTCCCCGTCCCCGAACTGCTGGCTGTCGATGATGTTGCAGCCGGTCATGAAGAGGTAGCTGGAGACCGCGTGGACGATGCCCTGCTTGTCGGGGCAGGACAGCGTGAGGACGTACTGTGCACTGGCCGTCTGCTGTTCCACGGTGGGGTTGTCCCGTCCTGAGGTCGTGGTTGTCGGTGAATGGTCCAGCGTGTCACATCCTGGACAGCCGCCGTCGGGCTGCCCGCACTGCGGGACGGCCCCGACCGGTCCCCGGGCGCGGGCCGGCCTCCCGGCGGGGGCGGGGACCTCAGCCGGCGGTCAGGATGCGGAGCACCTCGAGCGAGCGCGGCGGGACGTCCGGGTCCTCGCCGTCGCCGAGGGCCAGCTTGACGTGCGCCTCGCGGGCCGCCCGGACCGCCTCCGGCCAACCGTGGTGGCCGAGGTAGGCGGAGGCCGGGGCGTCCGCGCCGACCTCGTGCAGGATCCGGACCACGCGCAGCACCGCGACGTCCACCACGGCGGCCTCGGCGGAGTCCCGGAAGATCGTGCCGACGTACTTCTCGGCCGACCAGCGGTCCAGCCAGGTGTCCTCCACCAGCCGGTAGACGGCGTCGGTCACGTCACCGAAGCCCTCCCGGCCGGCCAGCCAGGTCTCCTGCTGGAAGCCGGGGTCGGACAGCATGTGCAGCGCCGAGCGCAGTCGGGCGCGCCAGCGCCACCAGGGCAGGTCGTTGAGCGGCATGCCGCCCATCGTGCTGGAGCGGTGGCCCGGACGAGAAGGGGTTCGGGCGGACCGATGCGAAGAATCTGTGCTGGCGGACATGGTGAACGATCGTACGTTCCCCCACCGTTCGTACTCCACTCCCGCTCTACACGCGTCCGTACCCGGAGTTCGGCCGGCGTTTGCCGTGCGTTCCCTTTTCGGCCCTCTCGACGTGTGTCACCGGGGCTTGGCTGGTGCCGGTGCGCAGCAGAGCGCCCCGGGAGGGAAGACCGATGACCAGCCGAAGGGGCTCGTTCGAGGCTCAACCACCGATCGTGGCACGGCGCCGTCGCCGTCCGATCGCCGCAGCCGCCACCGTCGTGGCGCTGCTCCCCACCCTCTTCACGGCCTCCGCGTGCGGCGGACCGGCCGATGCCGCCACGAACGACGGCGACCTGACCGTGATGACCTGGGCGCCGTCCGGCACCGGCTCCGCCGACCGGCCCGGCATGACCGCCCTCGCCGAGGCGATCGGCCGGGACGTCAACGCCAAGGGCGGGTTAAACGGGCGCCGGATCCACGTGCTCACCTGCAACGAGCACAACACCGCGGACGGCGCCACGGCCTGCGCCCAGCAGGCGGTGGACGCCAAGGCGGTCGCCGTGATCGGCTCGTACAGCCAGTACGGCGACCGGTTCATGCCCGTCCTGGAGCGCGCGGGCATCC
Source organism: Kitasatospora sp. NPDC127111 (assembly GCF_042677465.1). NCBI lineage: Bacteria > Bacillati > Actinomycetota > Actinomycetes > Kitasatosporales > Streptomycetaceae > Kitasatospora > Kitasatospora sp. NPDC127111. The sequence continues at coordinate 172,400 of NZ_JBHXTG010000002.1, read as the reverse complement.
CGCTGATCGGCGGCTACGGGATCTCCCAGCCCGAGTTCAGCAGCCCGCTGTCGTACCCGGTGGCGGGCGGCATGCCGTCGCTGATCGGCGGCAGCGGCCGACAGCTGGTGGAGGCCGGCTGCAAGGCCGTCTCGCTGATCCGGCCGGACACCCCGGCCGGCGACAACCTGCTCGGCTACCTGGCCAACGCGCTCAAGCCGGCGGGGATCAAGCTGCTCGACGTCAAGGCGCCGGAGCAGTCCTCCGACTACACACAGGTGATCCGCAAGGCGGTCGGCAAGGACGAGTCGGGCAACTGCATCACCTCCGCCCTGGCCGCCGAGCCGACCAGCAACCTGCTCGACGCCTACCGCCGGGTGGCGCCGAAGAACACCCGGATCGCCTCGGTGATCGGCAGCGTCCAGCAGTCGGTGGTGGACTCCACCGGCGGCGACAGCGGCCCGCTGGCCGGCGCCTACGTGACCGGCTGGTACCCCCCGGAGTCGGCCAGGATCTGGGACGGGCTGCGCGCGGTGGTCCGCAGTGACGCCGCCGGCGGCCGCAGCATCGACGTCGCCGACCCGGGCGTGCAGACCACCTGGGTCGCGTACGAGGTGTTCCGACAGGTCTCCGAGCGGCTGAACGCGGCGGGCCGGCCGGTCAACGCCAAGACGGTGACCGCGCTGCTGGACAGCGGGGAGCAGGTGGACGTCGGGCTGACGCCGCCGCTGAACTGGGGCACCACCAACATGCTGCCGAGCACCGAGTCGCCGCGGCTGGTGAACACCTGGGTGACGTACCAGGTGGTCAAGGGCGGGCGGATGACCTTGCAGCAGCCGGGCTTCGTGGACGTGCGCTGGGTGCTCACGGGGGCCAAGCCGCCGGCGTGACGGCGGGCGCGAAACGGACGGAAGGGGTCGTACCGGACGGCCGGTGCGACCCCTCGGCGCCTCGTGGGCCCGAACATCCCGAACGTCTTGCAGGGGCCTGCGGGGTCCTGAGGTCCTCGCCGGTCCTAGAGGTCCCCGTCGCCGCGGGTCGGCAGGCCGGTCTGGCCGGCGATGGTGTTCCAGAGGCCGGAGGCCTGCTTCTTGGCGTTGGTCGCCGCGCCGCTGGCCTGGACGGCGTTCTTGTAGTGCTGGTTGTCGGTCTTCTTGGCGTCGCAGCCCGCCTGCATGTCCGCGGCCCAGGCCGCGTACTCGTCGTCGGCCGTCGCCGAGGCCGTCCAGGCCGCGTTGAGCTGCTCGACCAGCTGCGGGCCGCCCGGCAGCTTGTCCGTCTTCAGCGCCGACAGCTTGGACTGCAACTCCCGGCGCTTGCCGGCGGCGTCGGTCAGCGCCTGCTGGGACTCGGGCAGCTTGTCGCACTTCTGCACCGCGCCGACGGCGTTGACCACCGCCGTCCGGCTGTCGCTGGCGGTGCCGAGCAGGTCGGAGAGCGGCTGGGCCTGGGCCTTGACCTCCGGGCTGACCGTCGCCGCCGAGCCGCTCGCGGCCGGCGTGCCGGCGGACGCACCGCTGCCGGTGACCGCCGGGGCGGCCTGCTTCTCCGAGCCGGTCTTGTCGTCGCCGCCGCTCATCAGCACGGCGACCAGCACGCCGGCCGCCACACAGCCGGCCACCACGCCGCCGATGATCAGCTTGTTGGACGAACGTCCGCCGAGGCCGCCACCGAGACCGCCGCGGGCGGCGACCGGTCCGGTCGGGCGGTCCTGCCCGGCGTACTCCGGCTGGGCCGGGTACCCGGGCTGGGCCGGCTGGTACGCCGGGTAGCCCGGGGCCGCCGGCGGCTGCGCCTGCGGCGGGAAGCCCGGAGGGGCCGCCTGCACCGGCGCCGGCCCGGGCTGCGGGTAGCCGGGCTGGGCGGCCGGGTAGCCGGCCTGCGGGTCCGCGGTGGGGTAGGGCGGCAGGTACTGGGTGTCCGGGGCCGGCTCCGCCTGCGGCGCGGCGCCGTAGCCCGGCTGCGGGGCACCGCCCCACTGGGCGCCCTGCGCCGGCATCGCCTGGGTCGGCAGCGCGTGCGCGCCCTCGCCGAGGTACTCGGGCTGGCCGGACGGCTGCCCGTACGCCGGGCCGGCCGACTGCTGGCCGGGCACGCCCTGGGGCCCGCCCGGCTGCGGCTGGCCCTGCGGCTGGCCGGTCTGCGGCTGGCCGGGCTCGGGGCGGAACAGGTCGTCCAGGTTGAAGTCACCCGAGTTGGGGTACGAGCGGCGCTGGCTCAACGCGATTCCTCACCTGTGCACGACCGCGCGCTGACGGCGGACCACATCTCGTCGGTTCTTGGGAGCATCACAGTTCCTTGGACGTCGCGCCCACGCTACCGGTTCACCGAACCGGGTGACCACGTGGGCGGTCCATCCCTCACCGTCCCTCCCCGCGCGCGCCGAACCGCGTGACCAGGCGCCGGCAGGTCGCCGGTCGGGCGCGCCCCGCACCGGGCCTGCCACCGGGCCCGGCGCCGGGCCCGCCGTCGATCAGGCGCCGATCACGCGGCGACCGACGTCGCTCAGGCGGCCTCCGCCTCGGCCCGGGCCTGGAACTCGCGGACCACCCGCTGCTCCCGGAACGGCTCCAGCCGCCGCCGGAACTCGTCCAGGTACTCCACGCCCCGGTTGGACCGCAGCCCGCTCAGCAGCCGCATCGCCTGCGCACCGGTCTCACAGGCCCGCTCCAAGTCCCGCTGCTGCAACTGGGCCGTGGCCAGCAGGACGAGGTCGACCGCGCGGCGCCGCACCCGGGTCGGCGGGTGCAGGTCGAGCGCCCGGCGGGCGTAGTGCTCGGCCTGGCCGGCCTGCTCCAAGTCCCGGTGGCAGTGGGCCAGCTCGTCCGCCAGGTAGGCGTCGTCGAAGTGGACGATCCAGTCCGGGTCGTCCTCCGGACGGCGCTTCTCCATCGCCTCCAGCGCCTTGGCGGCCACCGCCTCGCAGGAGCGGGCGTCGCCGAGCAGGGCGTGCCCGCGCGCCTCGGCCGCGTAGAACATCGCCATCGCCGTGGGGGTGGCCACCGAACGGGCGCCCTCCTGGGCGGCGCGGGCGAGCTGGGCGATCTCCCGGGGGTTGCCCAGGGTGGCCGCCAAGTGGCTCATCGAGGCCGCCAGCACGTACCCGCCGTAGCCGCGGTCGTCCGCGGCCTGGGCGAGCCGCAGCGCCTGGATGTAGTAGCGCTGGGCCAGGCCCGGCTGCCCGGTGTCCACCGCCATGTAGCCGGCCAGCTCGGTCAACCGGGCGACCGCCGCGAAGAGTTGCCGCCCGGTCTCCTCCCGGTAGGCGCCGCCGAGCAGCCCGGAGACCACGCTGTTGAGGTAGTGCACGACCACCGGGCGGACGTGCCCGCTGCCGAAGCGGTGGTCGAGGTCGACCAGCATCGCGGTGGTCGCCTTGATCGCCGCGACGTCCGTCGGGCCGACCCGGGTGCCGCCGGTGCGGGCCACCACCGGGTCGGGCGGGGTGATCAGCCAGTCCCGGCTGGGCTCGACCAGCGCTGAGGCCGCCACCGTCGCCCCGGTCAGGAAGTCCCGCCGGCCGACGTCGCTGCGCCACAGCTCGCAGACCTGCTCCAGCGCGGCGTTCAGCGTCGGCGCGAACTGCAGCCCGATCCCGGAGCTGAGGTTCTTGCCGTCGGCCATGCCGATCTCCTCGACCGACACGCTCCGCCCCAGTTTGCGGCCGAGCGCCTCGGCGATCACCGCCGGGGCCTGCCCGCGCGGTTGCTGGCCGCGGAGCCAGCGCGCGACGGACGTCTTGTCGTACCGCAGGTCCAGACCGTGCTCCGCGCCGCACAGGTTGACTCTCCGCGCCAGACCGGCGTTGGAGCAGCTGGCCTCCTGGATCAGCTGCTGCAGACGCTCGTTGGGCTGTCGTGCGACAAGTGGTCTCGCGGCCATTGGGCTTCGCCTCCCCACACCCTCCGGTCCCGGCCGGCGGGCGACGATTCTGCTGATCTGTTGCCGACTGTCCGACCGTCCAAGGAATCTGACACCAGGTTAGCGATCAGCAACGCCACCGGGATACCCACGGTGACGATCCCCACCCCCCACGCGCCCTGGGAAATGCTCCCGTGCGCCCCCACTGCGCCCACCCCCGCCCGCACCAACTCGGTTGCCTCACCGGTTCGGGTGACATTGCCGACACGCGGCAGACCGACCCCCACTCGGCCGTAACCAGCCTCACGCACGGTAGTTGAGCAGCGCGTGGAAGACATCCCAGACTCCCCCGACCAGGGCGGCACCGCCGGACTCCCCCCGCTGCTCATCGAAGCCGTCAGCTATGCCGAGAACCGGCACTGGGAGGTCACGCCGGGCGCCTGGCTGATCGACGGCGACGGGCCCGCCCGCTGCTCCTGCGGCGACCCGCGCTGCGCGCTGCCCGGCGCGCACCCGATCGACACGGACTGGGCCCGCAAGGCGAGCGCCGGCCCGGGCGCGGTCCGGCGCTGGTGGACGGAGCGCCCGGACGCCTCGATCCTGCTGCCCACCGGCCGGTCCTTCGACGTGCTGGACGTGCCGGAGGTGGCCGGCTGCCTGGCGCTGGCCCGGATGGAGCGGATGGACCTCCAACTCGGCCCGGTCGTCGCCGTGCCGGCCGCGCCGGGGCGGTCCGGCCGCCGGCTGCACTTCCTGGTGCTCCCCGGAGTGGCGGCCAAGCTGCCGGAGATGCTGCGCAAGCTCGGCTGGCCGCCCGGCCGGCTCGACCTGGTGGCCCGCGGCGAGGGCGACTGGACGGTGGCCCCGCCGTCCCGGGTCGGCCCGAGCGGCTTCGCCCAGTGGGCCCGATCGCCCTCCGCCCTCAACCGCTGGCTGCCGGACGCCGCCGAGCTGATCAGCCCGCTCGCCTACGCCTGCGGGCGCGAGGCCCCGTCACCGCGCTCCCAGCCGGCCCAGCCGGCCGCGGTGCGCTGACCCCTCGCCGACCCCTCCCGGACCGGTTCACGCCCGGTTCGCGTCCGGCCCTGGGCCGGACGGCCCGCCCGGTCCTGGGCCGGACGGCCCCGGGGAACGTCCGGGATTCACCGTCCCGTGAACGGCCGCCCTACGCCTATCGGGTGAGGGCGCGCGGCGCGCGACACCCCGCGCGCGACTGACGGGCCTTGCCTCCCACCGGAGGCGGGGCCCGTCAGACGCATGTGCGGATAAGGCTTCGGTGTACCCGCTGGTCAACGGCGGAAGCCCCTCGTACGAGTGACAACGCTCAAGGATTGCCATGATCTGCCGAGGGGAGGAATTCCATCGTGAGGGGACGCCGGAAGGGGCGCTCGGACGGGGAAGCCGGGCGGGGCGGTCGGGAGGGACCGGAGGGGACGGGAGGGAACAGGAGGGGAGCGGGAGGGGCCGTGGCACCGGCCGGGTTCGGGGAGGCCGGTGCCGCGGAAGCGGGGAGGGAAAAGGGGAGGACGAGCAGGGCCCGGTGCACGGGGATGCACCGGGCCCCGCTCATTCGTCATCCGGCCGTGGCCGGAAGCCCCGCGGTCAGGACTGCGCGACGAAGACGTGCGAGGCGATCTCCTTGCCCAGCTCGGCCGCGTTGTCGCCGGTGCCGACCAGCACCCCACCGACCCCGGCGGTGACCCGCACCGTCGAGCCCGGCCGGATCCCGGCCCGGCGCAGCGTGCGCATCAGCTCGCCGTCGGTCTGGATCGGCTCGCCGATCCGGCGGACCACGACGTCGGCGCCGGCGTCGCCCGGGCTGACCGAGTCCAGCGGGACGAGCGCGGCGTCGAAGCCCTCGCCCTCGGCCTTGGCGTCCCCCAGCTCGTCCAGGCCCGGGATCGGGTTCCCGTACGGGGACTGGGTGGGGTGACCGAGCATGGCGAGCACCTTGCGCTCCACCGTCTCGCTCATCACGTGCTCCCAGCGGCAGGCCTCCTCGTGCACCTGCTCCCACTCCAGCCCGATGACGTCGACCAGCAGGCACTCGGCGATGCGGTGCTTGCGCATCACCCGCACCGCGAGCCGGCGGCCCTCCTCGGTGAGTTCCAGGTGGCGGTCGCCCGCCACCTGGAGCAGACCGTCGCGCTCCATCCGGCCGACCGTCTGGCTGACCGTGGGGCCGCTCTGCTCCAGGCGCTCGGCGATCCGGGCGCGCATCGGGGTGATGCCCTCCTCCTCCAGCTCAAGGATGGTGCGAAGGTACATCTCAGTGGTGTCGATCAGCCCAGACATCGCCGCTGGCTCCGTTCTTCGGTGTCCTCACCGCCAATTCTGACCTACCGCACCGACAACCGGGCCCGCGCAGGGGCCCCCGGGGCGGCTTTTCGTTCCTGTTGACAGCGGCACGGGTGAGGCAGCACGGTGCTCGCCGTAGCTTTCTCCATCGGCGGTCTGGACCACCCCGGACCTCCCCACCCGGCCGGCTCCCCCACCGGCAGAGAGCGAAGGCACAGATGAGCGAGCTGGTCGGCCGGTACTTCGACGCCGCGATCGCCCACCTCCAGCGGGTCCGCACCGAGGAGGCCGGCAGCATCGAGGCGGCCGGCGCGCTGCTGGCCGGGGCGGTGGCCGAGGGCCGCAGGGTCTTCACCTTCGGATCCGGCCATTCCTCGCTGGCCGCCCAGGACGTGGTCTACCGGGCCGGCGGGCTCGTCCCGGTGAACCTGCTGGACGTCCCCGGGATGTCCGGGGTGACGGTGATGCCGGCCCCGCTCTCCAGCGCGCTGGAGCGGGTCTCCGGCCTGGCCACCACCACCCTGGACCTCACCCCGGCCACCGCCGGGGACCTGCTCTTCGTCATCTCGCTCTCCGGCCGGCAGGTCATGCCGGTCGAGCTCGCCCAGTACGCGCGCGGCCGCGGCCTGACGGTGATCGGGGTGACCTCGCTGGCGTACCCGGGGGAGGTCCCCTCGGCGCACCCCTCCGGCACCTACCTGAAGGACCACTGCGACGTCGTCCTGGACAGCAAGATCTCGGTCGGGGACGGCGAGCTGACCCACCCGGCCGCCGAGACCACCTTCGGCCCGGTCTCCACCATCGTGACCAGCGCGCTGATGCAGGCCGTGGTCGCCTCGGCGGTCGGCCGGCTGGCCGACGCGGCGGCGGCCGGCACCGGCCCCACCCCGCCGCTGTTCCGCTCCGGCAACGTGCCCGGCGGCACCGAGTGGAACGCCAAGCAGATGGCCGACAACGCGGACCGGGTCTTCTACACCTACTGACGCGCGGGTGCCGCGTGTACCGGACAACCTCCGGCGGCATCCCGGCCAATGCGGCCGGGCCGGACCGCCGCCAGGCGTACCGGCCCGGCGGGCGGGGCAGGAGAGCGGTGCGACCGGAGCGACTGGTGGGGGCCGAGGATGGCGTCGGGGACGGGTCCGATGGGAAGGGTGCGCGAGCAGGAGCTGCTGCCCGCGCTGTTCTGGTCCGCCGACTCGGCGTCCCTGCAGGGGCAGCGCCGCTCGGTGCTGCTCTCCGCCTGGGAGCTGGTGCTGCTGGTCGCGGCCGCGGTGTTCGGCTCCGCCGACGGCGAGCCGTGGGCCTGGCCGGCCGCCGTGGCCTACCTCGGCGCGATCTGCCTCGCCCTGGTGATCAGCCGGCAGAACCCGCAGGGCCTCTGGTACGAGGGCCGGGCGGCCGCCGAGTCGGTGAAGACCCTGGCCTGGAAGTTCGCCGTCCGGGCCGACGCCTACCAGCCGCCGCCGCGCACCCTGCCGGACGCCGAGGGGCTGTACAGCTTCCAGCTCGGCCGGGTGCTGAACGCCTTCCGGGACAGCCGCGCGGTCGGCACGGCCGGCACCGGGGACGGCGGGGCCGCGATCACCGAGGCGATGCGCGGCCTGCGCGAGCAGCCGTTGGAGGTGCGCCGCGAGGTGTACCTGCGGGAGCGGATCCAGGTGCAGCACGACTGGTACCGGTCCAAGGCACGGTACTGCGCCCGGGCCGGGTTCTGGACCGGCGTGCTGGGCGTGGTGCTGCCGCTGCTCGGCCTGGTGGTGGCGGTGCTGCGGGCGATGGGCGAGTTCGGCTACGACGCGCTCGGCACCGTCTCGGCGGTGGCCGCCTCGGTCACCGCCTGGGCCCAGCTGCGCCAGTACCGTCCGCTGGCCGCCGCCTACGGCCTGGCCGCCGACGAGCTGGAGCTGATCCGCAGCCAACTGGCCCGGCTGGACGCGGGGGCGCCCGACGCCGAGGAGATCTGGGCCCGGCTGGCCCGGGACGCCGAGGACGCGGTGTCCCGGGAGCACACCACCTGGCAGGCCCGCCGCGAGGTCCGCGGCACCACCGACCGGGACCACTGAGACCGGCACCACCTGAGGCCGGCACCACCTGAGACCGGCACCACCGAGCGGCGAACAGCCGGACCGAGGAGGAGACCGCGCGTGTCGTTACGGATGGTCAAGGCACCGGACGGCCGCGCCATCGCCGTCGAGACCGTGGGCGACCCGCGCGGCCGCCCGGTGTTCCTGCTGCACGGCATGCCCGGCAGCCGGGTCGGCCCGCACCCGCGCAACACCGTGCTGTACCGGCTGGGGATCCGGCTGATCTCCTTCGACCGGCCCGGCTACGGCGACTCGACCCGGCTGCCCGGCCGCCGGGTGAGCGCGGCCGCGGCCGACGTCCGCACCATCGCGGACGAGCTCGGGCTGGACCGCTTCGCGGTGCTCGGACGCTCCGGCGGCGGCCCGCACGCGCTGGCCTGCGCGGCGCTGCTGCCCGAGCGGGTCGCCCGGGTCGCCGTCCTGGTCGGCCTGGCGCCGCGGAACGCGACCGGCCTGGACTGGTACGGCGGTATGACGGAGTCCAACGTCCGCGCCTACCGGGAGGCGGAGCGCGGGCACGACCGGATCGCCGACGCGATGCGGTTCCGCTCCGAACAGATCAGGGCCGACCCGGTCCGGCTGCTCAAGGGCCTGCGGCCGGAACTGCCGCCCACCGACCGCGCGGTGGTGGCCGACACCGGGCTGCGCCGGATGCTGCAGAGCAACTACCGCGAGGCGTTCCGGCACGGCGCCGACGGCTGGATCGACGACGTGCTGGCGTTCACCACCGACTGGGGCTTCAAGGTGCAGGACATCACCGTGCCGACCTGGCTCTGGCACGGCGCCGACGACCAGTTCTCCCCGGTCGAGCACTCGCGCTGGCTGGCCGACCACATCCCCGGGGCCACGCTCTTCCTGGAGCCCGGCGCGGCCCACTTCGGCGCGTTCCGGGTGATGACCACCGCGCTGGCCTGGGCCGCCGGTCACACCTCGGCCGGTCCGGCCCTCACACCGTGACCGGGGTGACCGGCGCACCCCCGGCCAGCACCGCCAGCACGTTGTCCACCGCCAGCCCGCCCATCGCCTGCCTGGTCCGGACGGTGGCGCTGCCCAGGTGCGGGGCCAGCACCGCGCGCTCCTGGGCGAGCAGGGCGGACGGCACCGCCGGCTCCCGCTCGAAGTTGTCCACCGCGGCGGCGAACAGCGCACCCGACTCCAGCGCGGCGGCCAGCGCCTCCTCGTCCACCACCCCGGCGGTCATCGAGACCACCACCGCGCCCCGCGGCAGCAGGGCCAGCCGGCGGGCGTCCAGCAGGTGCCGGGTGGCGTCGCCGAGCGGGCAGGTCACCACCAGCACGGTGGAACGCGCGAGCAGGTCGTCCAGCGGCAGCCAGGCGGCGCCCTCGGCCTGCCCGGGCGGCAGTTCCCGGCGGTTGTGGTAGCTCACCGGCATGTCGAAGGCGCGGGCCCGGCGAGCCACCGCCTGCCCGATCCGGCCCATCCCGAGGACGCCGAGCGGGGTGCCGGCCAACTCCAGGCCGAGCAGGAAGTTCGGCGCCCAGGCCCACGGCCGGCCGGAGCGCAGCCACCGCTCGCCCTCGCCGAGCCGGCGGGTGGCGGCCAGCAGCAGCGCCCAGGCCATGTCGGCGGTGGCCGCGGTGAGCACGCCGGGGGTGTTGCTGACCAGCACGCCGCGCGCCGCGCAGGCGGCGAGGTCGACGTTGTGGTGGCCGACGGCGTGGTTGGCGACGATCCGCAGGCCCGGGCCGGCCGCGTCCAGGAAGGCGTCGTCCACCACGTCGTCCAGGGTGGTGACCACCGCGGACCGGCCGTGGACGGCGGCCAGCAGCTCGGCGCGCGGCATCGGCAGGTCGGAGTCGTGCCGCGTCACCGCGTGGTGCGCGGTGAGCCGCTCGATCACCCCGGGCGCGAGGCGGCGGGTGACCAGGACCGGGGGCAGTGGCTGCGGAGTCATAGGCCTCGCAGCGTACCCCCGGGCCCCGGTCAGACCGGCTGCGGCTCCAGGTCGCGGTTGATCCGCTTCCAGCCGCGGGCCGAGACGGTGTTGGGGTGCTCCTCGCCGAACTGCCGGATCAGCTCGGCGATCGCCTTGGCCCGCAGCTCGGCCGCCTGGGTGTGCCGGCCCGCCGCCCGCAGCGTGACGGCCAGGTTGGCCTCGCAGGCCACGGCGTCCGGGTGCCGGGGCGTGTAGCGGTCGCACAGGCCCGCGTAGGCGGTGCGGCCGAGCTCCTCGGCGAGGGCGATCCGGCCGTCCTCGCCGTAGGCGTTGGCCAGGTTGATCATCGCGTTGAGGGTGTACGGGTGGTCCGGGCCGACCGACCGGGTGAGGCCCTCGACGGTGGCCACCCCGCGTTCGATCGCGCCCTGGATGTCGCCGCTGCCGCGCAGGTAGATGCCGAGGTTGTTGGCGCAGGCCAGGGTGAACGGGTGCTCGTCGCCGAACAGCCGCCGGTGGCCCTCGTAGACGGTGGCGCAGAGGTCGCGGGCGGCCTCCTTGTCGCCGGAGGCGCTGTGGTCGGCGGCCAGGTTGAGCGCGCAGGCCAGCGCGTCGGGCGCGTCGGCGCCGTACCGCTCCAGGTAGCGCTCGTAGGTCTCCTTGGTGATCCGGCGGGCCTCGGCGAGCTGGCCGGTGCGGCGCAGCGAGACGGCCAGCGACTTGGCGTTGCGCAGGTTCTCCGGCAGGTCCGGGTCGAGCACGTCGCCGAGGTCGTTGGTGACCTCCCGCAGCAGCTCCACCGAGCCCCGGTAGTCGCCGAGTTCCCGCAGGTCACGGGCGAGCGCGGACTTGGTGTTGAGGGTGTAGGGGTGGCGCGCGCCGAGCACGGCGGTGCGCCGGTCCAGGGTCTCCTGGTCGAGTTCGCGGGCCGCCTCGCTCTCGCCGACCAGCCGGTAGTCGATCGCCAGGTTGTTCGCCATGGCCAGGGTGCGCGGGTGGTCGTCGCCGAACAGCTCGCGGAACTGGTCGAGGATCTCGCGGTCCAGTTCGAGCGCGGCCTGGAACCGGCCCAGCGCCCGCCGGTCGGCGCCGAGCGAGCCCGCGGTCATCAGGGTGTACGGGTGGTGCTCGCCGAGCAGGGCGCGCTGGCGCTCCAGGGTCGCCTCGTCCAGGGCCAGCGCCTCGGCGTAGTTGCCCTGCGAGCGCAGCACGTTGGCGAGCTGGAAGCGCAGCAGCAGGGTCTGCCGGTCGTCCTCGCCGAGCTTCCTGGTCCACTCGTCGTCGAGGGCGTGGCCGAGGTCGCGGGCGCGGTCCAGCTCGCCGCGCTTCCACAGGTAGCGGACGCGGTCGATGAGCAGCTGCCGGGTGTCGGCCTCGTCGCAGTTGTGCGCCTTGGACGGCGAGAGGTGCGGCCAGATCTCGTCGAAGGCGGGCCAGTTGGCGGGGTCGTCGGTGTCGCCGAGGACGGGCCGGGCGCCGGTGAGGATGCGGTGCACCTCGTGGATGGCGATCTCCTGCTCGTCCTCGGTCATCTCGGCCCGGATCACCGCCTGGACCAGCCGGTGGACCTGGAAGCTGTTGGTGCCGGCGTCGACCTTCGCCAGCGCGTACCGGCCGATCGCCTGGATCACCTTGCCCAGCATGAACTTGTCGCTGAGGTCGGCGTCGTACTGGACCAGCGCGCGGATCATCTGGTCGCTGTAGAAGAGGTTCATCGAGATCGGCTCGGGCGCGAAGAACGCGCAGAGCTGGAGCAGTCGCACCGCCGCCGGGGACTGCGTGCGCAGCCGGGCGATCGAGACGTTCCAGGTCGCGCCGACCGGGGTGGGGTAGTCGGCCGGGCGGGCGCCGGCCAGGGCGCGGGCGGCCTCGGCCTGGAGCTGGGAGACGTAGGTGTCGACCGGGGTGCCGGTGGTGTCCAGCCAGGCGGCGGCGACCTCGACGGCCAGCGGCAGGTCGCCGACCGCCTCGGCGACCCGGTCGGCGTCGGGGCGGGAGAGGCCGCGGGCGCGCCGGCACAGGTGCTCGACGCTCTCGCCGCGGGTGAAGACGTCGACCTCCAGCGCCTCGGCGTGCCCGGACCAGGCCTGGTTGCGGGAGGTGACCAGGATGTGGCCGGAGCCGCCGGGGAAGAACCGGCGGATCTCGGCGGGCTCGTCGGCGTTGTCGAAGATCAGCAGCCAGCGCGAGGTGGGCACACCGCGGCGCAGCGCCTCGCGGGCGGCCTCGGCGGCCTCGGTGACCGAGTCGCCGACCCGCAGGCCCAGCCGGCGGGCCAGGTCGGCCAGCGCCGGGGCGACCAGCTCGGTCTGCTCGGCGTCGATCCACCACACCAGGTCGTAGTCGGACATGAAGCGGTGCGCGTACTCCAGCGCGACCTGGGTCTTGCCGACGCCGCCGAGCCCGTACAGCGTCTGCGGGGTGGGCAGCACGGCGGCCATGCCGCCGCGCAGCTGGTTGCGCAGCTGCTCCAGCACGGCGGCGCGGCCGGTGAAGGACGGGTTGCGCGGCGGCACGTCCCACACGGCGGGCTTGCTGCCGGGGAAGCGCGGGCCGGTGCCGGTGGTCTCGGCGAGCGGCACGTCACCGCGGCCGAGCGCGCGCAGCAGCGTCTGCACGGACTGCACCTCGTCCCGGCCGACCAGGTCGACCGGGTTGCGGTTGCTGAACGGCGCGGTGAGCCGGACGTCCCCGACCCGGACCGGGACGAGCTGGCGGCGGGTGCCCGACGGGTCGGAGCTGACCACGGACTCCCACAGCGCGCGGGCCTGCGGGGAGCGCTGGTAGGCGGGCGAGAGCACCGCGACGGTCCGGTACGCGGCGTCGATGCCGCGCTCGGTCTCCTGCCGCGGGTCCGAGCCGGCGGAGAGGTCCCGGGGCAGCACCCGGAATCCGGCCCGGGTCAGGACGGACTCGATCCAGTCCGCCCACATCCGGTCCTCGGGCACGTAGGAGAGGTAGAGGTCGGCGGGCACGGACGGGCGGCGCCGGGTGAAGGCGTCCACGTACCGCAGCCGGACCTCCTCGTCCACCGGCGGCAGCGCGGTGACCCGGCCCTCGGTGATGACGCCGGTCAGCCGTTCGCAGGCGGCCAGCATCGAGGTCTGGGTGCCGCCCTGGTCGCCGAAGGTGGCGAGGATCTCCTCGTAGGCGTAGAAGGGCCGGTACGGGATCTCCACCGAGCCCCAGTAGTGGGCGAGTTCCTCGGCCCCCAGGCCGGCCGGCAGGCCGTCGAAGCGGACCCGGGCGAGCGCCCGGCCGGCGTCGGCCTTCTCCTTCTCGCCCTCGTCGATGCGCATCGGCACCGGCAGGATGCGGATGCCGCGCTCGCGGTAGCGCTCGTGGATGTGCTGGGCGATCCGGGAGGCGCCGTCGATCGACTGGTCGCTGAGGGTGAAGCAGACCACCAGGTCGTCGGGCATCTGCACGGTGCAGATCTCGGCGATGTCGGAGAGGCCGGTCCGGGAGTCGATCAGCACGTAGTCGTAGCGCTTGCTCATGTCGGCGCGCAGCGCGTCGAAGAACTGCCCGCCGTCGAAGCGGTCGTAGAAGATGTCCCAGTCGAGGTGGGTGACGGCCTCGGAGTAGTCCCGGTTGAACTGGCCGGCGGAGAGGAAGTCCAGGCTGCCGCCGGCGGGGAACATCGGCCAGGAGAGCGAGAGCGCGTGCGGATGCACCCGGGCGAAGTCGAGGTGCCAGCCCTCGGCGTGGTCGACCGGCCGGAGTGCCTCCTCCCGGTACTCGGCGATCAGATCCATCATGCCGGTGGTGCCGGCCAGCACCGCCGGGTCGAGGAACGGGTGGAAGAACTTGGCCAGGCCCGGCGCCTCCAGGTCCCAGTCCACGGTGAGCACGCGGAAGCCGTTGGCCGCCAGGATCCAGGCGGTGTTGGCGAGCGCCATGGTGCGCCCGGTGCCGCCCTTGTACGAGTAGAAGGTGATGATCCGGCCCTGCCGGTCCTGCTCCGCCTCCCGCTGGGCCGCGAGTTCGGCCGCGCTCAAGCCCCCGATCCGGAGGTTCCTGGTGCGGTTCTCACTCATGTGGTTCCTCCCCCGGTGGGCGTCCCGTCGTCCGGGCGGGCGCCTGAGTCGCGTGCTGGGTGGTCGTCTTCGGCGGCGAAGGGGTCGCTGCCCGGCCCGTCCCGGCCGAGTCCGTGCCGGAAGGCGTCCCGCAGGTTGGGGCGGGGCGGCGGCGGTTCCTCCGGTTCGGTCCTGGTCCGGCCCTCGAAGGCGTACTTGGCCTTCATGGCGGCGCGGGGCAGGGCGTCGTCGAACTCGTCCAGGGTGCCGAGGCCGGGCCGGCCGCCGGTGGCGCCGAGGAAGCTCGGCCGGACGGCGCGATGGGTGAACCGCAGGGTCCGGTCACTGAGGTCGCTCATCTCGCGGTGCTGGTCGGCGCACTCCGGGTCGTCCAGGCTCCACGGCTCCAGGACGCTGACCCAGGTGCAGTCCGAGGCGTCGAAGCGGCGGACCAGTTCGCGCCACCGCTCGTCCTTGAGGACCCAGCGGTCCAGCAGCAGCAGGCCGGGCGCGGTGGGTTCGCCGCCCGCGATGATCGCCTCGGCCTCGCCGTCGAACTCGTGCACGGTGGCCTGGAACCCCAGCTGCCGGGCGATCCGGACCGCGTGCTCGGCCAGCGGGCGGGCGGCGGCCGGTCGGTACGGGTGCCAGTCGGTGCGCTTGACGCCGTAGTAGTCGGGGTTGCGCTCCGGCGGCACCTCGTCCCGGCGGTGGGCGAGCACCGAGATCCGCAGCTGCCTGGTCGGCGCGGCGACGTTGAACGCGCTGGGCTGGGCGTTGAAGTCCAGCCGGCGCCCGACCGGGATCACCGTCTCCTCGGCCACCTCGACGATCCGCCGGGCCAGCCGGTACACGGCGAGCTCGTAGGCGGCGCGGAAGTAGCTCAGCTTCATCAGCGCGTAGAGGCCCTCGGTGGCGTACTCGGGGCCGAAACTGGCGTGGTTGAACTGGAGTTCGCTGGCGACCCGGGGCAGCCGGTAGCGGCTCATCGGCGCCCAGAGCACCGGGACGATGCCGCTGGTCTGCACGGAGTCGAGGTTGGCCGGGTACACCGGGCGGCGGGTGAAGGAGTGCCACTCCTGGCCGCACGGCAGGCTGTTGAAGTACCGCGGCGAGTACAGCGGCACGAAGACCCGGCAGGTGGCCAGCTCCTCGGAGAGCCGCTCGGCCCACAACTCCCCCTGGTGCATGGACTCGTCCATGAACCCGACCGGCACCCCCGCGGGCACGGTGGTGAGCTGCAGCACCGCCTCGCAGAGGTCGCGGTACAGCTGCCGCACCCAGTGGTTCGGATCACCGGCACCGCGGGCACCGGCCTTCGGGGTGTGGGCGTAACTGAGGAAGAAGTACGGCCGGGAGGCGTCCTCGTCCCAGCCATGGTCGTTCACACGCGCCTCCCCCTGGCCCGCCGGCAACCTCATTCCCGCGAGTCCCCGTGTGCGGGGCTTCAGTGTAGGAACGACTGAGGCTCCAATGGAATAGCACAACGACCCGCACGAATTGACATGACCGAAACGACCGCCCCCGTACGGCCCCTACGCGGCGGGGCCGAGACCGCGCTCCTCCCGCAGGATCCGCTCGGCCAGGTCGACCGCCTCGCGGATCGGGATCAGCCGGCAGAACGCACCGCCGACCAGCCCCTCGGTCGCACCGGTGACCCGCTCCAGGACCTTCTCGCCCAGGTCGGCGAAGTGCAGGTCGTCCAGGTCCGGTGCCTTGAAGGCTATCCAGCCCTCCCGCACCCGGCACCGGTACTCGCGGACCGTCACGTCGGGCATCCGCAGGTCCGCCAGGTGGAAGGCGGTGAAGCGGGCCATCGGCACGCCGATCATCAGCACCTTGGCGTCGAGCTCGTAGAGCCGGCCGAGCGCGGAGCGTTCCCCCAGGTGGCAGTCGAGGGGGTGATCGTCGGTGATCCACCGGGCCAGCCGGCCGATCGCGGCGAAGGAGGTCTGCGGGTGGGAACTCCGCACCGCCCCCGGGTGTTTGCGGATGATCTCGGACATCACCCCCATGCTCACCGAGGAGGGGGTGGTGGCCGGGTCGAACGCGGGCATGCCGGCCCGGAAGGCCTCGACCTCCGCCGGTGAGTACCCGCGGGTCGCCGCGGCGGCCTCGCGCGAGGTGGCGGAGTTCGCCGGGGTGGCGGTGTACGCGACCAGGGTGCCCTGGTAGGGCGCGTTCAGGGCGTCCAGCAGCGCGTCGACCACGGTGGCGGCCCCGCCCCGCACCGGCCCGAGGCTGCGCAGCGCGGCCTGGACCAGCAGGACCCGGCCCGGCCGGACCCCGAGAGCGGCGAGTTCCTCGCGGAGTCCGGATCGTTCGAAGTAATCGGAAGTGGGCATGACAGTTCCTTGGGTGGCAACCCCCGGCGAGGGTGTCCGGGGAACGGAACGACATCGATGAGCGGTCGCCGGCAACGGGCGGCTCGTGCCGGCGAACGGCTCCAACTACTGATACTGGTGCTACCAACGGACGGCAGGACGGAGCGGACACGGTGCGGCGGCGGACCGTGCGGCGGGAGGGCCGGGGGGGACCGGCCGGGTGGTGGTGCGCGGCCCGCGGCGCTGCGGGCCGCCCGGGTCAGTCGCCGAGCTGGGGGGCGCCGGGGCGCAGCTCGGGACGCTCGTGCAGGATGCCGACGGCCAGGTCGACCGCCTCGCGCATCGGGACCAGTCGGCAGGAGGCGCCGCCGACGCGGCCGGTCACCACGCCGGTGGCGCGGCGCAGCACCTCCTCGCCGAGGACCTGGAAGTGCAGGTCGTCGAGCAGCGGGCCGTCGAAGCGGACCCACTGGCTGCGACCGCCGTCCTTGACGACGCAGCCGTAGTGACGGACGGGGATGTCGGGCATCCGCAGGTCTGCCAGGTGGAAGGCGGTGAACTTGGCGGGCTCGACGCCGATGCTCAGCACCCGGGCGTCGATCTCGTACATCCGCCCGAGCGGGGAGTCGGTGCCGAGGTGGCACTCCAGCGGGTGGAGTTCGGTGATCTCCTTGGCGCGGGCTCCGATGGCCGCGAAGGAGGACTGGGGGTGGGTGCTGCGCACCGCGCCGGGGTGGGTGCGGACCAGCTCGGAGAGCCGGCCCATGGTCGGTGAGGAGGGCGTCTCGGCCGGGTCGAACGGTGGCATGCCCGCCCGCCACGCGGCCACCTGCTCGGGCGTCCACGTCGCGGTCATGGTCCGCACCAGCCGGGAGGTGTCCGAGTTCTCCGGGGTGGCGGTGTAGGCGACCAGGGTGCCCTCCTCGGGGCCGCCGAGCGCGTCCAGCAGCGCGTCGACGACGGCGCCGTCCCCGGCCACCGGGCCGAGGGCCCGGAGCGAGGCCTGGACGAGAAGGACGTCACCCGGCCGCACACCGAGTTCGGTCAGCTGTCCGGCGAGCTGCGCTCGTGTCAGAACTTTGTGCGATATGTCCCGCGGGGACGGCACGGGACGCGGTTCGTGAGGAATGGCGGTTCCCGAGGGTGATGGGCTCGGAGGGGGCTCCGGAGCCGGTTGGGGGATGAGTGCGAGAGTACCTCCGCAGCGGGCGCGCCGGGCGGCATCGACGACCGGCGATCGCCGCTCGTGTTGGGCCAGTTGTCACCGGTCGGTGACCTCGGGGGGTTGGGCGTCGCCGGGGCGGCCCCGGTGACGCCCGCTCAGCCGGCGGTGGCGGGCCGGCGGGCCTCCCGCGCCTCCCGGGCGGCCTGCTCGGCCGCTCTCGGCAGCGGCACGGCCAGCCAGGGGGAGACCGTCTCCCGCATGCCGTCCGCGAAGCGCAGCCCGGCCGCGGTCAGCGAACCCGAGCCGGCCAGCCGTTCGACCGCCTCGGCGGTGTAGCGGCGCCAGAGCGCGAACTGCGCCCTGGCGTGCTCGGCGGCCACGCCGGGCAGGCCGTCGTAGATCGCCGTCCGGGTGCCCCAGAAGGCGGTCACCGCGAGGTGCGCGTAGGTGCCCTGCAGCAGTCCCTCGATCGGGCGGGGGTCGGGCCGCCAGGGCGCGTCGTACAGCGTGGTGTCGGTCTGGTCGTAGAGGTCCATCAGGTCCAGCACCGCGCCCAGCTTGACGTGCTGGAACTCGTGGGCGAGCAGCAGCGCCAGGATCGGCGCGGTGGCCGGGCGGGCGATCCCGACCGCCCCGAAGGCCTGTCGGGCCGCCGCGCTGACGTCCCGTCCGGGCGGGCCCGCGCGCAGCGGGGTGACGGTGGTGAGGCCGGCCCGCAGGCCCTGGGCGTAGGCGGGCAGGTCGCGGTCGAGCAGCTCCGCGGCCTCGCGCAACCCGCCGGACCAGGCCATCAGTTCGGCGTCGTCGAGCCGGTCGGCGACCGGCCACTGGTGGCTGTCGCGCTGCGGGTCGGTGTCCTCCAGCGCGAGCGTCCAGCCCCCGGCCGGCCGGATCCGCCGGACCGGCTGCCAGCGCGGGTCGGCGGGACCGCCGGCGACCGTCACCGTCTCCCCGTCGGGGGTGCGGACGGTGAAGCCGGCGCCGGCGCCGCCGGTGACCAGCGCCTCGCCGGCGGCGGCGCCCACGACGAACCGGCCCAGTGTCGGCAGGTGCAGGGCCCCGGCCCGGACCGGGACGGCCACCTGGTCGCCCCGCCCGGCCCGGACGGCCGCGGCGGCGGCCAGCTCGGCCAGCGGGCCGAGTCCGGCGGCCGGGTCCCCGGCGAGCCGCCGGGCCGCCCAGGCCCGGGCGTACGGGTGGCCGAGCACCGCGTCCACCGCGGCCGGCGCGGCGGAGTCGAGCTCGGCGAGCAGGTCCCAGGCGGCCGAGCTCCGCAGCCCGGAGGTGCTCCGGACGGCGGCCAGCATGGCCCGGGTGAGCGCGAGTTGGGAGCGGACCAGGGCCCGGACGGTGTCGGTGCCGCCGTGGCCGCGGGCCAGCTCGTCCAGCTGCCGGTCGGTGAGTCCGGCCGGCACGACCCGCTCGCCGGCCTGGGTGGGTACGCCGGGCCCCGGGAGTGGTTCGCCCCGGTCGGCGATGCCGTTGATGAGTGTCATGAGATCCCCGCAGAAGACGGAGGGATTGTCGAAACTTCCGCCACCACCCTCGCTCCGGTAGCGGTGGGCGTACAGGCCGCCGCCGCAGGAGCGGACGACGGGGCAGGCGCGGCAGGTGGCGCCGAGGCCGTCCAGCCCGAGCTGGCGCGCGGCCATGCCGGGGTGGCGGGCGACCTCGTCGAGGCTGTGCGTGAAGACGTCGAGGCCGGTGGCGGGCGCGCCGTCGTAGGCGGTCTTCAGGCTGTCGGCCTGTTCGAAGCTGCCGTCGGTCTCCAGCACCACCAGGGCGGCGGGCTCCAGGCCGAGCGACTCGGTCAGGCTGGAGAGCCCGTGCCGGGTGCGGTGCACCGACTCGAAGGTGCGGACGGCGAACGGCCGGCCGGCCTCCTCCCAGCGGTCGTAGACGGCCAGCAGCCAGTCGGCGTACGGGGTCGACCCGAGGCCGGCCGGGCGTTTCGGCGGCTGGTCCCAGGTGGCGTGCGGGAGCAGGAAGTCGACGGCCGGGGGCTCGAGTTCGGCCAGCGCGTCGTGGACGGCGACCGGGTCGTTCTCGACGTCGATGGTGCAGAGCAGGCCGGCGTAGAGGTGCCGGTACTCGGGCCGGCGGAGCAGGCCCACCGCCCGGAGCACCTGCGGGTGGCTGCTGCGGCCGTCGGCGAAGCGCCGGTGCCGGTCGTTGGCCGCGCGGTCGCCGTCCAGCGAGACGCCGACCTTGATGCCCTCGCGGTCGAAGAGCTCGCAGAAGGCGGGGCTCAGCAGCACCCCGTTGGTGTGGATCCGCAGGTCGAGCGCGCAGCCGGGCGGGAGGGCGGCCCGGAACTCCCCGGCGGCGCGGCGCAGTCGGTCCGGGCCGGCCAGCAGGGGTTCGCCCCCGTGCAGGACGACCCGGACGACGGCGAGGCCGTGTTCGGCCGCGTGCGCGCCGATCCGTTCGGCGGCCTTGGCCAGGACCTCGTCGCCGATGACCTTGGGCCGGGCACGCCAGCTGGTGTCGGCGTGCTCGTAAACGTAGCAGTGGTCACAGGCGAGATCGCACCGGCTGTGCACCTTCACCACGAACTGCGTGAACGGGAGCAGGGATCGCGTCATGGTCAGCCGGTTTCAGCCGGAGCCGATGGAGGATCGGCTGGTCAGATGGAGGAGTTGAAGGCCGCGACCGGCACCAGTCCGGAATCGGAGCCGGGGAGTGCGCGTCGCAGCCGCGCCGCCAGCTCGTCCGCCCCGAGTGCGGCGAGGTCGGCCAGGGTCGGCCGGTCCGCGTCGTCCTGAGGGTCCGTCAGTTCGCTGGTGGGCCTGGTGTCCAGTGCGGGTGTCATGTTCGATTCTCTTCCACGATGGGGGTTAGAGAGAGCAGACGCCGGGTATATAGCCCGGCCTCGCGGACCAATGTAGTGCCCGCGCGACAGCAGCGCCGTACTGTTCCGTGCACCTCCGTGCCCCGCACCCCGCCGTGCTGCGGTGTCACGTGGAAAGTTCACCCACTCGGCGGTCGCATCGGAGCGTCGCACGCCACACGGTCAGCGCCCCGGGGCCGGTCCCGTCATACGGGCGGCGGCTCGATGTCGCCGTCCAGTCGCACCCCCTCGCGGACCGCCACGGTGATCGGGTGGTCCTCGCCGAGCGCCTCTCGGGCCGCCGCGAGGGCGTCCGCCGCCAGCCGGGCGGCGCGGTCGCGGTCGCCGGCGGCCGCCAGGCCGATCGCGAGGTTGGACGCCGCCGCCAGCGCGGCCGGGTGCGCCGCGCCGAGCAGCTCGGTGAGCAACGGGACGGCCTCCTCCTCCAGGGCCAGCGCCGCCGCCGGCTCCCCGGCCGCGTGCAGCGCGTTGGCGTGGTTGAGCATCGCGGTCCCGACGTACGGGTGCTGCCCGCCGAGGGCTTCGCGCAGGCCCTCCAGGGCCTCGGCGGACAGCCGCCGGGCCTCCTCCGTCCGGCCGGACCGGCGCAGCAGCACGGCCAGGTTGGCGGCGGCCGCGGCGGTGCCGGGGTGCCGGTCGCCGAGGTGGGTGCGGTAGTACCGGTGGGCCTCCTCGGCGTGGGGCAGGGCCCGCGCGGTGGCCCCGGCCGCGGCGAGCGAGCCGGCCAGGTTGCCGGCCGCGGCCGCGGTGCCCGGGTGGTCGGTGCCGTACCGGTCCAGCATCCGGCGGTGGACGTCCTCGTCGTTGTCGAGCGCCTCCGCCGTCCGGCCGAGCCGGCGCAGCGCGACGCCGAGGTGGCGGCGGGCCCGGAGCAGGCCGTGGTGGTCGGCGCCGACCTCCCCCGACCAGCGGCTCACGGCGTCCTGCAGCAGGTCCAGCGCCTCCTGCAGCCGTCCGGCCGCGCCCAGGTCGTGGGCGAGGTTGGTGGCCGAGGCGAGCGTGTACGGGTTGTCGGCGCCGAGCAGCTCGTGCTGGCGCTCGTGGACCTCCCGGTGGCGGCGGATCGCCTCGTCGAAGTCGCCGCAGAGCATGGCCGTCACGGCCAGGTTGTTGCCGCTCATCAGGGTGCGCGGGTGGTCGGAGCCGAGCACCCGCTGGGCGGCGGCCAGGGTCTTCCGGTCCAGCTCGCGGGCCTCCCGGTAGCGGCCGAGGTGGCGCAGGTCGCCGCCCAGGCCGTTCGCGACGGCGATGGTGTGCAGGTGGTCCGGTCCGAGCACGGCGGTGAGCCGGTCCAACACGTCCCGGTCGGTCTCGTAGGCCTCCTGCACGAGGCCCTGGAGCCGCTGGATGTTGGCGAGCTCGACCCGCAGCAGGAGGGTGGGGACGTCGCCCGTTCCGGCCCCGCCCCAGCCGTCGAGCACCCGCTCGGCGAGGTCCCGGCCGGCATCGTTCAGGCCGCGCTGCCAGAGGTAGCGGACCGAGCGGACGATCCACTGCCGCACGGCCGGGTCGGCCGACTCCGCGGCGCCGGACGGCCCCAGGTGGGGCAGCAGCTCGGCGTACCGGGGCCAGTTCGCCGGGACGTCCGGGTCGCCCGGGTCGGCGAGCGCGAGGGCGTCGTGCACGGCGGCGCGCAGCCGCTCGCGGTCGGCCCCGGCGACCTGCTCGCGCAGCAGCGCCTGGGTGATCCGGTGCACGCTCAGCGTGCCGCCCGTCAGGTCGTACCGGGCCAGGTTGAACTGGCCCACGGCGCGCAGCAGGCCGCTGATCGCGAACGGCCCGTCGGCGGAGTCCGGGGACAGCCCGATGGCCTCCATCACGGGCGCGCTGTAGAGCAGCCGGATCGGGATGGCGTCCGGCCCGAGGAAGCCGCAGACCTCCAGCAACCGGGCCGCCGGGGCGTTGATCCGGCGCAGGTCCGAACCGGCGATCCGCCAGGTGGCCGCGGCGACGGTCGAGTACTCGGCGTCGGCCCGGACGGACCGGTCGAGGATGTCGGTGAGCGCCTCGTCCAGCAGGTCGGCGTAGGTGCCGGCCGGCATCGGCGTCTCGTGCAGCCAGGCGGCGGCCTGGCCGACGGCGAGCGGCAGGTCGCCCAGGAGCTCGGCGATCCGCGCGGCGTCCGCGGCCGCGACCCCCGCGTTGAACCGGCGGACGAGCGCGATGCTCTCCGCCCGGTCGAAGACGTCGACCTCGGTCCGGCCGCGGTGCCCGGCCCAGCGCCGGTCCCGCGAGGTGACCAGGACGTGCCCGTGCGCCGAGCCGTCCGGCAGCCAGGGGGCGAGCTGCTCCGGGGCCTCGGCGTTGTCGAAGACCAGCAGCCAGCGCTGGTACGGGCGGCCGGCGGCGAGCGCCTCCAGTACCGCCCGGGCGGTGCGGGCCGCGTCGTGGCCGTTCTCCAGGCCCAGCCCGGGGGCGAGCTCGGCGAGCCGTTGCGGGACGCCGGCCGGGTCCTCGGCCGGCACCCACCAGACCACCTCGTACGCGGGGGCGAACCGGTGGGCGTACTCCACGGCGGTCTGCGACTTGCCGACCCCGCCCATGCCGTACAGCACCTGCACCGGCTCGCCCGGGCCGAGGGTGAAGCCGTCCCGCAGGCGCTCCAGCAGCCGGGCGCGGCCGGTGAAGGTGGCCAGGCGCGGCGGCGGGTTCGCGGTCTCCGGTCGGCGGGCCGGGAAGCGGGCGGGCGGCGGGTCGGTCTCCTCCTCGGCCTCCAGCCAGCGGCCGGCGCCCGGCGGCGGGCCGAGCAGTTCGAACAGCCGGGTCTCGGCCGCGCCGGCCGTGGCGCCGGCCAGCCTGAGCACCTGCTGCCCGGTGAACGGCTCGGGCAGCGCGCCGTCCCGCTCCGCCGAGAGCGCCAGCAGGCCCCCCGAACCGCCCTCCTCCTCGGGCGAGGTGAGCCGGCGCCAGATCTCCCGGCCGCGCGGCAGCGCCGCGTACGCCTTGGAGATCAGCACCAGCACCCGGCCGTCGCCGTCCAGCGGGCTGTCGGCCTCCGGCAGCGGGGCGTGCTCCGGCGGCCCGTCCTCCAGCGGGGCCGCGGCACTGTGCAGCGAGGTGAGGTAGCCGAGGCCGGTGAGCACGGCGGCCGCCCACTCGGCCCAGATCCGGTCCTCGGGCGCGTAGCTGAGGTACACCTGGCGGGACTGCGTGCGGCCGGTGCGCAGGTAGGCCGCGTAGAGCCGGCGGCGGGCCCGGTCCGGGACGGGCCGCAGCTCGCGGACCCGGCCGTCGGTGAGCCAGGCGGCCAGCCGTTCGAACGCGCCGAGCAGGCTGCGGTCCTGCCGCGGCCGGTCCACCACGGTCGCCGGAACCTCTTCGTATGCGTAGAAGGGCTTGTACGGCACCTCGACGTCCCGCCAGTACTCGGCCCGGCGCTCGACGCCCAGCCAGCGGTCCAGGTAGGGGGCGAAGGCGTCGTGGGCGAGGTCGCGCCCGGCCGCCAGTCCCGCCCGCTCGGCCTCTTCGACCCGCATCGGGACGGGCAGCACCCGGATGTCGCGCTCGTCGGCGTCCACGATGGCGCGGGCCGCGTCGACCCCGCCGCGGATGCTCTGGGCGCCGAGGGTGAAGCAGTCCACCACGGTGTCGGGCATCAGCACGGTGCAGATGCCGGAGGTGTCGCTGACCCCGGTCCGGCTGTCGATCAGCACGTAGTCGTAGGAGTCGGTCCAGCGCTCGCGCAGCGCGTACAGGAACTCGGCGCCCCGGATGTCGCCGCGGGTGTAGAAGCTGCGCCAGTTGAAGCTGGTGACGGCGGCCGAGTAGGCGGCGTTCTGGCGGCCGGCCGGCATCAGGTCGAGGCGGCCGCCGGCCGGCAGGTCGAGCGCGAGGCCGCACAGGTAGCGGTCGAGCCGGCCGGGCTCGGCGAGCCACTGCCGGGGCTCCGCGCCGGCCGCGTCCCCGGGGCGGGGCAGGGCCTGCTCGACGTAGGCCCGCAGCAGGTCGATCAGGCCGTCGGTGGTGTGGAGTTCGGGGTCGATCAGCAGCGGGTGGTAGTACCGGTGGAGGCCGGGCGCCTCCAGGTCCCAGTCCACCACCAGGACGCGCAGCCCCTGACTGGCCAGGATCCAGCCGACGTTGGCCAGCGCCATGGTGCGGCCGGTGCCGCCCTTGTAGGAGTAGAACGTGACGACCGATCCGGTCCCGGGTGTCGACTCGGCGGCGGACTCGCTGGACTCGCTGCCCGCCAGGGCGACCTGGTCGGCGGTCATCGTTCGGTGTCTCCTTCGCGGGGTTCCGGGGGTGCCGGGGGCGGGCCCGGCGGCGCGGCAGGCGGCCAGGCGGGAATGGTCAGGCCGGGCATGGCCGGGGTGCTCGGGGCGCCCAGGCCGAAGGCCGCCCTGACCGCGAGCGGATCGTCCTCGTCCGCCTCGTCTAACAGCCTGTTCTGCGCTACGGACACGGTGCTGAGGAGTTCTCGTTCGAAGCGTTCCCGCGAAACGCGCACCCGAAAGAGCGGCTCGGGCCCACTGCGGTTCAGCCAGTTGCGAGGGAACACCTCGCGCACCCGGCCCCAGAGCCGGCTGTGCGCCGGTCCCGGGGGCGGGTCGTCGGTGCCGGCCGGCACCAGCACCGCGGTCACCGGGTGGTTCTGGTCGTCGAATTCTTGGAGCGCCTCCCGGTAAGGCTCCGCACCGGCCGCCCACGGGTCCACCAGCAGCACGCTGACCTGGTTGTCCTCCCGGGCGCGGTCCAGGCGGGCGGCCAGCCCCGGGCCGACCTCGTCCAGCGTGGTGCTGTGCCCGGCGCGGGTGATCGCCTGCTGGGCCTGCACCACCAGCGAGGGAAGCCGCGGCGGGTGGTAGGGCGCCCAGTCCCACGGCCGGTGCCCGTACCAGCCGCCCCGGTAGCGGTCCTGGTCCTGGCCGCCGGCCTGGTTTCCGGCTTGGTCGCCGGCCTGGTTGCCGACCTGGTTTCCGGCCTGGTTTCCGGCCTGGTCGCCGCCGCCGTTGCCGTCCCGGTCCCGTGGCCGCGGCGGTGCCGGCGCGGGGGCGGCCGCGGGGCGGCGGGCGGGAGCGCGGCCGGCCGCGACGAAGATCCGGACCATCCCGCTGCGGCCCGGCGGCGGCACGGTCGCGGGGACCGGGAAGCACCCCTCCACCCGGCCCAGGTCCAGCTGGGCCAGCTCGGCCACCGGCTGCACGGCCGCCTCCCGCACCCGCTCGGCGATCGCCCGGACCACCCGCCGGTAGTCGGGCCCGTGCGGATCGGCCCGCAGCAGGTCCCGCAGCCCGCCGGTGGCGTACGAGACGCCCAGGTCGTGCTGGATGTACTGGATCCGCAGCACCTCGGCCGGCAGGTCGTCCGGCGGCGGCTCCCAGAGCACCGGGATCAGGGCCGGCACCGCCTCGCCGGTCAGCTTCTGGTGCCGGCGCATCCGCCCGTGGAAGGCCGTCCACTCCTTGCCGCAGTAGAGGCTGGCGAAGTAGGCCGGGGAGTAGAGCGCCACCATGGTGCGGCTGACCGCGACCATCCGGGAGAGCTGCTGCTCCCAGTCGTCGCCGACGCGCAGCCGTTCGGTGTCCCGGTAGGCGAGTTCGCCCGGGCCGGCCGCGGGTTCGATCCGGGCCAGCTCGTCCCGGAGGTCGCTGAAGAACTGGTCGACGAAGGCCCCGCCGGCCTCGTGGTCCCGCCGGGCATAGCTGAAGAAGAAGTACGGCCGCACTACAGCACCCCCCGGGCCGGTTCGCGAACTCGGCTTACGATAACGGGGAGTTGGGACTGGCGGGGAGATAACCCTGATGCGGAGCCGGGACTGGGGAAAGATCCCGGCTCGGCTTGCGCCCGGTCGGGGCGGTCGGGTCCGGTGGACGCGGCGCCCCCGGTCGGGGCGGTCAGACCGCGGACTGGAACCGGGCCACCGGCACGGCGCCGGGACGGTCCTCGTCCACACCCGCCCGGCGGACCAGTTCACCGACGAAGGACGGCGCCCGGCCGGCGAGTTCGCCGAGCGTCGGCCGCTCCGGGCCGTCGCCCGGCCCGAGCGGTGCACCGGTGGGGGTGGCGGTGTCACTCATCGATTGCCTCACCCTCTCAGGAGGAGTGGTGGCCCCGGCCCGCAGCCGGGGCCCTTCCGTCCACGCTACCGCCCGGTGTGACGCCGGATCAGATCGCACCGGAGGGCGGCCGGTTCACGCAGGAGCGCACGACGGGCGCACGGGCCCGGCCGCCACGGCACACCCGCCGTCGGGCACCCCCCGGGCCTCCCGGGCCCCCGGATCCTCCGCGCCACCGCGACACCGCGACACCGGGTCACCGGGTCACCGGGTCACGGGGTCACGGGGTCACGGGGTCACCGGGTCACGGACAGAGCCGCTCCACCCGCCAGCCGGACGGCAGCGACGGGTCGGCGAGGAACAGCAGCCGGTCGTGCAGCCGGTTCTCCCGGCCCTGCCAGAACTCCACGCGCTCCGGGACCACCCGGTACCCGCCCCAGAACGGCGGCACCGGCACCCCCTCGCCCTCCGGGTAGCGGCGCTCCAGCTCCGCGTACCGCTGCTCCAGCACCTCGCGCGAGCCGACCGGGCTGGACTGCTCGCTGGCCCAGGCGCCGAGCTGGGAGCCGTGCGGGCGGGTGCGGAAGTAGGCGGCGGTCTCGTCCCGGCCGACCTTCTCCACCCGGCCCTGGACGATCACCTGGCGGGCCAGCGGAACCCACGGGAAGAGCAGCGCCGCGTACGGGTTGGCGGCCAGCTCGGCGCCCTTGCGCGAGCCGTAGTTGGTGAAGAAGACGAAGCCGCGCGCGTCGAATCCCTTCAGCAGCACGGTCCGCGAGCTGGGCCGCCCCTCGGCGTCGGCGGTGGAGAGCACCATCGCGTTGGGTTCCACCACCCCGGCGTCGTCCGCCTCGTGGAACCAGCGGGTGAACTGGGCGATCGGCTCGGCGGCGAGCTGCTCCTCGACCAGGCCCTCGTGCGTGTAGTGCTTGCGCATCACGGTGAGGTCCGGCCCGGGCCGGGCCTCGTCGGCCAGGATCCGGGTGGCGGGGCTCAGGGGCGTCGACTGGGCGCGTTCCGGGGTCACCCCAACATCATCCCGTAAGACAAGCAACCGCCACCGCTACCTCCGGACAAACCCCGGTGGGAGATAAGGTGACTCGCCACCGCTTGACCGCCCGGCCTACGGTGAATTGTCCGGAACCTGCGGTTTGGTTCCGGAGATTTCCCGGGCACGACCGGCCTCCGGGCGAAAAGTCAAGCGGGCCCGCGGGAAACATCACCACGTGGTGTATGGCGTAATGCACCCTGTGCCTGTCACGCTGGCACCGAGTGCCAACCACCATTCGGTCACTGGCGTACCGCCCCACCACGGCGGTCCCGCCGATCGCAGAACTGAAGGAGCCGTCGCATGTCCGACTTCGTACCCGGGCTTGAGGGAGTCGTCGCTTTCGAGAGCGAGATCGCCGAACCCGACCGTGAAGGCGGCGCCCTGCGGTACCGAGGCGTCGACATCGACGACCTGGTCGGACACGTCTCCTTCGGCCACGTCTGGGGCCTGCTGGTCGACGGCAAGTTCAACCCCGGTCTGCCGGCCGCGGAGCCGTTCCCGATCCCGGTCCACTCCGGCGACATCCGGGTCGACGTGCAGTCCGCCCTCGCCATGCTCGCCCCGGTCTGGGGCCTCAAGCCGCTGCTGGACATCTCCGCCGAGCAGGCCCGCGACGACCTGGCCCGCGCCGCCGTGATGGCGCTCTCCTACGTCGCCCAGTCCGCCCGCGGCCAGGGCCTGCCGATGGTCCCGCAGAGCGAGATCGACAAGGCCGAGACCGTCGTCGAGCGCTTCATGATCCGCTGGCGCGGCGAGCCGGACCCGAAGCACGTCAAGGCCATCGACGCCTACTGGACGTCCGCCGCCGAGCACGGCATGAACGCCTCCACCTTCACCGCCCGCGTCATCGCCTCCACCGGCGCCGACGTCGCGGCCGCGCTCTCCGGCGCGGTCGGCGCGATGTCCGGCCCGCTGCACGGTGGGGCGCCGTCCCGCGTGCTCGGCATGATCGAGGAGATCGAGCGCACCGGCGACGCCACCAAGTGGGTCAAGAACGCGCTGGACAAGGGCGAGCGCCTGATGGGCTTCGGCCACCGCGTCTACCGCGCCGAGGACCCGCGCGCCCGGGTGCTGCGCCGCACCGCCAAGGAGCTCGGCGCGCCGCGCTTCGAGGTCGCCGAGGCGCTGGAGAAGGCCGCGCTGGAGGAGCTGCACAACCGCCGCCCCGACCGCGTGCTGGCCACCAACGTCGAGTTCTGGGCCGCCATCATGCTGGACTTCGCCGAGGTCCCGGCGCACATGTTCACCTCGATGTTCACCTGCGCCCGCACCGCCGGCTGGTCGGCCCACATCCTGGAGCAGAAGCGCACCGGCCGCCTGGTCCGCCCGGCCGCGCGCTACATCGGCCCCGGCCCGCGCAGCCCGCGCGACATCGAGGGCTACGACGCCATCGCGCACTGACCCGCCCGGCCTGTCCCGACAGGTCCCGAAAAGTGCTGCGGGGGACAGCGGATCCGGCCTCGGCCGGATCCGCTGTTCCCGTGTCCGGGGGCCGGAAAGATCACATCTCAGCGAACGGACAACCGCCACACTTTCTCCGCATCGGCCGGTAGGCTGCCGAGCGTGGCTAAGATCCAGATCCCCGCTGACATCAAGCCCGCAGACGGCCGTTTCGGCTGCGGCCCGTCCAAGGTGCGCCCCGAGGCCCTGAGTGCCCTCGCCGCCACCGAGACCTCCCTGCTCGGCACCTCGCACCGCCAGGCCCCGGTGAAGAACCTGGTCAAGCGCGTGCGCGAGGGCGTGAGCAGCCTCTTCTCCCTCCCCGAGGGGTACGAGGTGGTGCTCGGCAACGGTGGCTCCACCGCCTTCTGGGACATCGCGGCCTTCGGCCTGGTGCGGGAGAAGTCCCAGCACCTCGACTTCGGCGAGTTCTCGTCCAAGTTCGCCTCCTCGGTCAAGGCCGCCCCGTGGCTGGCCGAGCCGACCGTGATCAAGACCGCCCCGGGCACCCACCCGCTCCCGGTCGCCGAGGCCGGCGTGGACGTCTACGGACTCACCCACAACGAGACCTCCACCGGCGTGGCGATGCCGATCAAGCGCCCGGCCGGCGCCGACCAGGGCTCGCTGGTCCTGGTGGACGCCACCTCGGGCGCCGGCGGCCTGCCGGTCGACATCACCGAGACCGACGTCTACTACTTCGCCCCGCAGAAGTCCTTCGCCTCCGAGGGCGGGCTCTGGCTGGCGTCCTTCTCCCCGGCCGCCCTGGAGCGCGCCGCCGAGATCGCCGCCTCCGGCCGCTACATCCCGCCGTTCTTCGACCTGCCGACGGCCATCGACAACTCGTCGAAGGACCAGACGTACAACACCCCGTCGATCGCCACGCTGTTCCTGCTGGCCGACCAGCTGGAGTGGCTGAACGGCAACGGCGGCCTCGACTGGGCGGTCGCCCGTACGGCTGATTCCTCGTCCCGCCTGTACGGCTGGGCCGAGAAGTCCTCGTTCGCCACCCCGTTCGTGGCCAACCCGGCCGAGCGTTCGCAGGTGGTCGGCACGATCGACTTCGACGACGCGGTGGACGCTGCCGCCGTCGCCAAGGCACTGCGTGCCAACGGCATCGTCGACACCGAGCCGTACCGCAAGCTGGGCCGCAACCAGCTGCGCATCGCGATGTTCCCGGCGATCGACCCGGCGGACGTCGAGGCGCTCACCGCCTGCATCGACTACGTGGTCGAGCAGCTCTGACCGGTTCGCCGGCACGACGCACGGCAGAGGGCCACCGCCCGCGGGCGGTGGCCCTCTGCGCGTCCGCGGCCACCGGCCGGCCTACCTGTTGACCAGCGAGCCGATCACCACGACGGCCAGCAGCAGCACCAGGGCGCCGGTCACGATACGCATGCGAGTCTTGGGATCCACGGTCATCGAGCGTACCCGGGCCCGGGCGGTGACCGGACGCCGAGGTCGGACGCCGAGGCTGGCCCCGCCGCTGACGTCCAGGTTCTGCCCGGTGATCCAGCGGGCGTCGTCCGAGGCCGGGAAGGCCACGACGTCCGCCACGTCGGCCGCCACGTCGGCCGCCTCGCCGACCCGGCCGAGGGCCGCGTAGCCGGACACCCGGGCCCGCGCCTCCGGGTCGTCCGGCCAGGGGTTGACGTCGGTGGCGACGACGCCCGGCAGCACGGCGTTGACGGTGATCCCGCGCGGGCCGAGCTCCTCCGCGAGCGTCAGCGTGAGGGTGTTCAGCGCACCCTTCGTCATCGCGTACGAAACCGCCGAGGGGAAGGCCGCCCGGGTGACGCCGGGGGACGCGTTGACGATCCGGCCGCCGTCCCGGAGCCGCCCCAGGCCCTGCTGGACGACGAAGAACGGCGCCGGCCCCGCCCGCTCCTCCTCACGCCCCCTCCGCCCGGCCCCAGGCGGCCAGCGGCCAGGCGCGGACCGTCTCGTAGCGCATGGCGCCGCGGTCCGGCACGCTCTCCATCAGGTGCAGCTCGGCGGCCTCCCACTCCGGTCCCCGGTAGTCGGCCAGCGCCGCGGCCAGGCCGTCCAGCTCCGCCGCGGCCACCCGCTGCACCGCCCGGCGGTGGCCGCGCGAGGAGCCGGCCCGGGCCAGGGTCAGGTGCGGGTGGAAGGCGAACGCGTCCGTCTCGCCGGTCACCTCCGCGGTGGCCTCGTGCACCGCCTCGGCGAGCCGCCGCAGCGCCCAGGTCTGGCCGTCCACCCCGGCCCAGAGCACCCGGTCGCCGAACCGCCCGGCCCCGGAGATCGACAGCCGGTGCACGGGGTGCACCTCCGCCACCGCGGCCAGCCCCGCCTCCAGCTCCGGCAGCCGCTGCTCCGGCACCTCGCCGAGGAAGGCCAGCGTGAGGTGCCAGCCCTGGACGCCGGTCCAGCGCAGCCGGTCCGCCCCGGGCAGCCCGCGCACCGGCGCCACCGCGTCGTGGAGCCCCTGCAACGCCTCGACCGGCGGCAGTACCGCCACAAAGAGCCTCATACAGCCATCATCCCGCCGGCGCGGAGCACGGCGACGCCTTCCCGCCGGGAGCCGATTGGGCTAGAACGGATCTCGTGACGCGTACGAACACGATGACGATCCGCACCGGCGGCCCCGACGACACCGCCGACATCCTGACCCTGCTCGACGAGGCGGTGGCCTGGCTGGCCGCCCGCGGGCGCACCGGCCAGTGGGGCGACCAGCCGTTCAGCACCATCCCGGCCAGGGTCGAGCACGTCGAGAAGTACAGCCGCGAGCCGTTCCTGATCCGGCTCGCGGTGGACGACGAGGGCCGCACGGTCGGCTGCTGCGTCGTCTCCGAGGAGCGCGGCGCGTACGTCCCCGCGGTGCCGGAGCGCGAGCTGTACATCCGCAACCTGGTCACCGACCGGTCCCGGAAGGGCTCGGGCATCGGCGCAGCGCTGATCGCCGACGCGCTCGACGAGGCCCGTCGCCGCGGCATCGGCCTGGTGCGGGTGGACTGCTACGCGGGCGCCGACCGCAAGCTGGTCGGCCAGTACCGGGCGCTCGGGTTCACCGAGACCGAGTCCTTCGAGGTCGAGCAGCCGGCCGGCCCCTGGCCCGGTCAGGTCCTGGAGATCAGGCTCTGACCGGGAGCCCCGGGGGCCGGACGCCCCCGGGGCCGCCACGCGTCGTCAGCAGGCCGCCGCCAACTCGGACTTGGCGGTGGTTCGGGTGCGCGGCACGAAGGCCACCACCCGGCCGCCGCGGCCCGGGTGCAGGTCGAACCGGACCCGCAGGTCCGCGCTGCGGGCCAGCACCAGGCCGATCACGCCGGCTGCCAGGGCCGACACCAATCCGCAGGCCAGCAGCCCGAGTCGGGGCCCGTACGAGGCCGTCACCCAGCCCACCACCGGCGCGCCGATCGGCGTGCCGCCGGTGAAGACCAGCACCAGCAGGCCCATCACCCGGCCGCGCATCGCGGGGTCGGTGGCGAGCTGCAGGGCGGAGTTGACCGAGGTGTTGAAGCTCAGCCCGAACACCCCGATCAGGGTGAGCAGCACCGCGAAGGTCCAGTAGCCGGGCGCGAACGCGGCCGCCATCTCCAGCGTGCCGAAGGCCAGCGCCGCGCCCACCAGCCGGCGCAGCCGCGGCGCGCCCCGGCGGGCCGCGATCAGCGCGCCGGCCAGCGAACCGACCGCCATCGCGGTGTTCAGCAGGCCGTACTGCCCGGCGCCCACCCGGAAGGTGTCGTAGGCGAAGCCGGAGAGCAGCGTGGGGAAGTTGAACCCGAAGGTGCCGATGAAGCCGGCCAGCACCATCGGCAGGAGCAGCTCGGGCCGCTCCTTCACGTACCGCAGCCCCTCCCGCAACTGCCCCTTCTCGCGGGCGATCGGCTCGGTCGGGCGCAGTTCGCTCTCGCGCATCGCGAGCAGGCCGCCGATCACGGCGGCGAAGGAGAGCGCGTTCACCGCGAACGCCCAGCCGCTGCCGACCGCGGCGATCAGCAGGCCCGCGACGGCGGGGCCGACCAGCCGGGCGGTCTGGAAGTTGGCGGCGTTCAGGCTGACCGCGTTGGCGAGGTCCTTCGGGCCGACCATCTCGG
The DNA here is from genome assembly GCF_042677465.1 of Kitasatospora sp. NPDC127111. Classification (NCBI taxonomy): domain Bacteria; kingdom Bacillati; phylum Actinomycetota; class Actinomycetes; order Kitasatosporales; family Streptomycetaceae; genus Kitasatospora; species Kitasatospora sp. NPDC127111. The sequence continues at coordinate 139,374 of NZ_JBHXTG010000002.1, read as the reverse complement.
AGACGAAGGCCTGCCGGGCCGGGTTGTCGACCACGGTGACCAGGCCGAGCAGCAGCGCGAACGCGTACACGTAATACGGCGTCACCACGCCGGCGATGGTCAGCACCGCCAGGCCGGCGGCGAGCAGGCCCATCGCGCCCTGGGTGTGGACGAGCAGGCGGCGCTTGGGCATCCGGTCGGCGAGCACGCCGCCGAACAGGCCGAGCAGCAGCATCGGCAGGAACTGCATGGCGGTGGTGATGCCGACGGCGAGCGGGCTGCCGGTCAGGCTGAGGACCAGCCAGTCCTGCGCGATCCGCTGCATCCAGGTCCCCGTGTTGGAGACCACCTGGCCGGCGAAGTAGTAGCGGTAGTTGCGAACGCGCAGGGAGGAGAACATCCCCCCGGGCCTCGTGAAGCGGGCGCCTGTGGGGGACGGGGCAGCGCGGGAGCTGCCGTGAGCGGCGGGGTGGACCGCCGCGGTGCGTTCGTCGGGGTCGTCGTCGCCGTTGCCGGGCAGCCCCGTGGGGGCGGGCGCCTGGGCGTCGGCGGCCGCGGCACTGTCCGCGGCGGGGTCGGTGATCGGGTCGTCGGTACGGATGGCGGCGGCGCTGGCTGCGGCCGGCGGTGTCACGGTGGTCTCCCCTCGCGGCGCGACGACCCGTCGGGGGGCCGTCGCGCTCCTGGTGTCGGTGGTCGGTCCTGCGGTGATGCGGTTCTCCTTCGTCCTCCGGCGGCTGACCGGATCGGGGTGCCTCAGAGATGTGCGAGCTTGTACAGCACGGGCGCGGCCTCCCGGAGGACGGCCCACTCCTCCTCGTCGAGCCCTTCGGCGAGCTCGGCGAGCCAGGCGTTGCGCCGGCGGCGGCTCTCCTGGAGGATCACCTCCGCCTGCTCGGTGCTGCTGACCACCACCTGACGGCGGTCCTCCGGGTGCGGCTCGCGCCGCACCAGGCCCTTCTCCTCCAGCATCGCGACGATCCTGGTCATCGACGGCGGCTGGACGTGCTCCTTCCGGGCGAGCTCACCCGGTGTGGCCTTCCCGCAGCGTGCGAGGGTGCCCAGCACCCCCATCTCGGTGGGGCTGAGCGACTCCTCGACCCGCTGGTGACGCAGGCGACGGGAGAGGCGCATGGTGGACGACCGCAGCTGACTGATGGCTGCGAGGTCCTGCTCGGACATCTCGGGCATGTTCTTTAGCCTACGTCATTACTCTCGCTAAGGAAAATTGCTTTCCCCGCCGCCCCACCGGCCACGGCCGCCCCGGCCCCTCCCCCGCCCCGACCCGTCTCCCCGCGCCGCGCGCGGCGCCGAGCGCGATGCTGGTCATGACGGGTTCCGCACCCACCCCTCAGGAGAACCCCACCCCTCAGGAGAAGGGCCGACCAGAAATGTCCGACCTCGCCACCGAGCAGAGCGACACCGGCTTCGCCCGCCTCGCCATGGTCACCATCGACTGCGCCGACCCGGTCGCGCTGGCCGCCTTCTACGGCGAGCTGCTCGGGTGGGAGACCCGGCACGTGGACGAGCACTTCGCCATCCTGGACAACCCCGAGGGCGGCAGCCCGCTGGGCTTCGGACGGGTCACCGGGTACCGGCCGGAGCCGTGGACCGAGCCGGACGGCAGCAAGCACTTCCACCTGGACTTCTACGTCGACGACCTGGACGAGGCCACCGCCAAGGCGCTCGCGCTCGGCGCCACCGAGCCCCAGTACCAGCACGGCCGCACGCTCAAGGTGCTGATCGACCCGGCCGGCCACCCGTTCGGTCTAGCTCCCTTGGAGTGACCTCCAAGGGGTCGGCTGCCTTCTGCGCAGGCGGCGTCAGGGCTTGGTGCCAAGATCTTGCCGGTCGCGTGAAGAACCGCCCTGACCTGCGGTTTCACCAAAAGCCCGAACCTTGTGCGACGCAGTGTCAGTGGCTACTGTCCCCCGTTGTCAGGGGCACAGCAGGCCAGACTCCCCCCGGGCGGCCACCCCCGCGCGCACCCGTTCTCCCGCCCGGCCCGTCCCCGGCCGGCGCATCCGCCCGCACCCCTGGCGTCAGTCCTCCCGTCCGAACCCCGTCAGGAGTTTCCTCGTGGGTGAGATCCATCATGCGGACCACGGCTGGGTGACACCCGCGGTCTCGTACTTCGTCGCCTGCCTGGGTGCCTTCGTCGCCCTGCGCAGCGCCCGCTGGGCACTCGTCTCCACCGGCCGGACCCGCGTCTACTGGCTGCTGTTCGCGTCGACCTCGCTCGGCGCGGGCATCTGGTCGATGCACTTCATCGCCATGCTCGGCTTCTCGGTCACCGGGATCGAGATCACCTACCGCCCGGGGCTGACCGTGCTCAGCCTGCTCGTCGCGATCCTCGTGGTCGGGCTCGGCATGTTCGCCGTCGGCTACAGCCGCCGCCGCGTCCCCGCCCTGCTCGCCGGCGGGCTGACCACCGGGCTCGGGGTGGCGGCGATGCACTACCTCGGCATGGCCGCGATGGTGCTGCCCGGCCACGTCGGCTACGACAGCACCACGGTGTGGCTCTCCGTCGGCATCGCGGTGTTCGCCGCGACGGCCGCGCTCTGGGCCGCGCTGAACATCCGCGGCACCGTCGCGGTGCTGGCCGCGGCCCCGGTGATGGGCGTCGCCGTGTGCGCGATGCACTACACCGGGATGGCCGCCGTCTCCGTCCGGCTCGACTTCGCGCACGGCACCCAGGACGGGGTGATGGCACTGCAGTTCATCTTCCCGCTGGTGGTCGGCCTGGGCTGCTACATCTTCTTCGGCTCGCTGGCCTTCGCCGTGTCGCCGAGCCGCAGCACCGCCAACGCGCAGCCGGTCCTGGTCGGCCGGGCGGCCCCGCTCGCCACGCGCGGGCGCTGACCGAGCCCGTGCGGCGGGGCCCGGTCTCCCCCACGACCGGGCCCCGCCGCACGTCCCGTCCTGCTGTTGCCCGTCCCGTCCTGCCGTTGCCCGTCCCGTCCTACCCGTTGCTCGTCACTCCGGCCGGCCCAGCAGGCCGGTCAGGTGCTCCGGCGTGGCGGCCGGGCAGACCTTGTGCACGAAGTTCCGCCGCAGCCCGTGGTACGGCTCGCCGTCCCGGTAGAAGTTGCGGTGCATCCGGCGCAGTTCCTCCGCCCGGTACTCGGCCAGCGGCTTCGCGTCCTCGTCCGCGGCCCTGGCGCGCTTCTTCTCCACCAGCCGGCCGGTCAGCTCCGGCGAGCGGGCCAGCCGCCCCGCCTCCCGGGCCACCCAGCGGCGGAACTCCGCCGCGCTGCCGCCCGCCGTCCGGTCCACCAGGCCCAGCCGCGCCGCGTGCGCCGCGCCCACCGGCAGCGCCTCCGCGGTCAGCCGCTCGGCCCGCTCCTCACCGACCCGGCGGGGCAGCGTGTACGTCCAGTACTCGGAGCCGTACAGGCCCATCAGCCGGTAGTGCGGGTTGAGCACCGTCGACTCCCGGCACCAGACCTCGTCGGCGGCGAGCGCCAGCATCAGCCCGCCGGCGGCCGCGTTGCCGGCCAGGGCCGCGACGGTGACCTTGTCGGTGGTGGTGAGGACCGCCTCGACCAGGTCGTCCATCGCGTTGATGTTCTCCCAGGACTCCAGTGCCGGGAACGACGCCCCCTCGATCACGTTGAGGTGGATGCCGTTGGAGAAGAAGTCCCGGGCCGCTCCGAGCACCAGCACCGAGGTCGGCCGGTCCGCCGCCGCCCGGTAGGCGGCCAGCAGCCGACGGCACTGGTCGGTGCTCATCGCCCCGCCGGCGAAGGCGAATTCGAGGAAGCCGACCTCGTCCTGCTCGTGGTAGCGCAGCTCCGACCAGGTCTCCCGGCCGGCCGCCGCGGCCGGGCTCACCGGCACCTCGCGGACCCGGTACAGGTGGTCGGCCAGCACCGTCGCGGCCGGCTGCTTGAAGGTGGCCGGCCCGCCGGGCGTACGGCGCGGGCGCAGCTGCGGGATCCACACCGCGCCGTCCACGGTGGCCCGGCAGACCGCGCCGTCCCGGGTGGCGATCACCGCACCGGGCTCGGGGCCGCGCAGCTCGTCCTCGGGGTGGCCGCCGTGCAGGAAGTACTCGCGCCCGTACAGCTCGTCCAGCACGCCCGGCTGCGAGTCGCCGGAGCGCAGCTTGCGCAGCACGGTGGCGGTGTCGTCGGCGGACCAGTCGATCCGGCGGACCTCCTGCGTGAGGAAGGGCCGCAGTTCGCCGCGGACGTCCGGACGGGCGTAGTCCAGCGGCTCGGGGGTGAACAGCCCGCCCTGGAAGCGGCGGACGGCCAGCAGCACCGCCTCGACGGCGGCGTCGGCGAGCTCGTTGCGGTACAGCTCGCTCTTGCCGCAGGCCGGCACCGGGAAGTCGACGGAGGCCCAGATGTCCCCGGCGTCCATCTCCCCGACGGCCTGAAGGACGGTCACGCCCCAGCGCTCGGCGCCCTCGGTGATCGCCCAGTCGAGCGAGGAGGGGCCGCGGTCGCCCTTGGGCCCGGGGTGCACGATCAGGACGGTCCGAGTGGACCAGACGTCCTCCGGGACCGCCCTGGTGAGCATCGGGCAGATGACCAGTTCGGGATCGGTCCGCTCCACGGCGGCCCGCACCTGCTCGTCGCCGAGCGCGAGTTGCACCGCCACCTCGTGCCCGCGTTCGCGGAGCTCGGTGTGGACGCGCTGGGTCAGGCTGTTGAACGCGCTGGCGATCAGAAGAACGCGCAAGGGGGCCTCCGGGCGGTGACGGGCGTCGTGCGCGCAGGCGATGAAACCAGGGCATGGACACGTAATGATTACGGTCGGGCCGCCCCTCGCAGACCCTCACCCACCCCGCACACCTGTGCTCCCGGCGCCGCCCGCGCTTCGCCCGATCTCCCCACGACCTCCCGATTCCGCCCGTGACACCGGCGGGCCCGGAGACGCTCCGGCTCCGGCGTCGGCTCCCGACTCCGACTCCGGCGCCGGAGCCGGCGCCGGCGCCGGCGCTAGCTTCGGTGTCAGCGCGGGAAGGCGCGCCGCGCCCGCCAGGTGGTGTGCTCGCGGGAGACCGCGTCCTCCGCCTCGGCGGCCAGCCGGGCCCAGCGCTGCTCGGCGTCCGGGGCCCTGAGGTCCAGGTCGGAGAGCTGGTTGCCGACGTTCTCCAGCTCGCGCGCGGCCAGCTGGTACGCGGCGGCCAGCGGACGCAGCTGCTTCAGCTGGGTCCAGGCGATCACCGCCGCGGCCGCCGCCGAGCTCGCACCGAAGACGTGCACCGGCAGCGCCCCGACCGCCTGGGCGATCGCCGCCGCCGCACCGATGATGATCAGCGCCGCGATCCCCAGCCCCCAGGAGACCGCCTGCGACTCGCAGGCCTCCGCCCGCGAGCGGTACCAGGTGCGCTGGCCCTCGACCCGGGTGCGCAGGTAGAACGTCCGGCGGGCGGTCAGGCTGCCGGCCCGGACCCGCCGCATCTCCGGGGTGATCTCCGGAACGGTGCCCGGCGGCACGATCTCCGGGTCCTCGAAGGCGCGCAGCACGTCCTCCACCTGGAGCAGGTAGCCGCGGTCCACGTCCCCGGACTCGGCGGGGCCGTCGAACGGCCGGGCCCGCACCGCGTACTTCCAGGCGAGCGTCTTGACCGACTCGGCCGCCGCCCGGGCCTCGTACCAGCGCCCCTGCGGGTTGCTGCGGCGCAGCCGGGACCAGAAGTACCCGGCGACCAGGAACGCGACCACCGAGAAGAGCGGCGTGACGTCGCCGTCCCCGCGGTGCTCCGGCCCGGGCAGCGAGCCCACCACGGCGGCGACCACCAGCATCGCGATCAGTCCGCGGTACCAGCGCAGCGTCTGCCGCTGGCCGTCCACCGACGCCCGGTCGGCCGTCCAGAACAGCTCCGGCAGCAGCTTCGCCTCGTCACCCACGGGCGGATCTTCCTGCACCATCGGTCGAGCCCCCTTCCCGTCTCCCGTCCAGGCAGTATGCCCACCACCAACTGCCCTACACGGCCCCCTTTTTGACACCCGGCGTTCGCCGGTGATTGCCCGTCAGCGAGGTAACCTATATAACGGGTTACATGCCCCTGCACTGGAAGCTCGTCATCGACTGCGCCGACCCGCACCGCCAGGCCGCGTTCTGGGCCGCCGCCCTCGACTACACGGCCGAGGACCACGGCGGCCTCATCGAGCGCCTGCTCTCGGCCGGCGCGATCACCCCCGACCAGCTCACCGAGGCCGACGGCCGCCGCGCCTGGCGCACCCTCGCCGCCGTCCGCCACCCCGAGGACCCGTACGACCCCGCCAGCGACACCGGCCTCGGGCGCCGCATCCTCTTCCAGCAGGTCACCGAGCCCAAGACGGTCAAGAACCGCCTCCACCTCGACCTCCACCCCGGCCCCGACGCCCGCCCCGCCACCGTGGACCGCCTCCAGGCGCTCGGCGCCACCGTCCTGCGCCACGTCGACGAGCCGGGCGGCTCCTGGACGGTCATGGCCGACCCCGAGGGCAACGAGTTCTGCGTGCACTGAGGGCCCGACCGCCACCCGCCTGAGACTCCTTCACGATCTGCACACTTATGACCGGTTCGGAACCGGGATCATAGGATTGCCGTCCCTTCATCCGGCCGTCCCTTCACCCGGCCGTTCGAAGGGCCCGGCCGAGCAAGAGGACAACGGGGAGGGTTCATGGCAGAGGGGTTCAAGGTCGACCTGGGTGCACTGGAGGCCGCCGCCTCAGGCATCACCGACACCCTGGCGAAGCTGCAGTTCAAGAAGGTCAGCGATCTCGACCCGAACAAGGACGACATCGGGCACGGCCACCTGGCCGACGTCCTGGAGAAGTTCTGCACCCGGTGGGAGATCGGCGTGGAGAACCTGGCGAAGGACGGCCAGTCGGTCGCCAAGCGGCTGAACGCCAGCGTGAAGGCCTACCGCGAGGTCGACGGCCGCATCGTCGGCCATCTCGACGGCACGTTGAGCCGCGACAGCGGCAAGGATCCTGGGGCGAAGTAGTGGCGAAGGAACTGGGACAGACGTCCGACCCGAAGGAGCTGGTTCCGGGCAACCCGGAGTCGGTCTCCTCGACCAGCGCCTGGCTCAAGAGCTACGGCGACACCCTGCACTCGGCCGGCGAGGGACTCAAGCGGATCGACACGACCGAGGGATGGTCCGGGGAGGCGGGTGACGCCTTCCGGGAGGCCTTCGAGGGCGAACCCACCAAGTGGCTGGACGCCGGCGACTGCTTCCACGACGCCGCCACCGCCCTCACCGCCTACGCGGCGACCCTCACCTGGGCCCAGGGGCAGGCCGCCGACGCGATCCGGCAGTGGGACGCCGCGCAGGCCGCGAGCAGCAAGGCCAAGTCCGAGCACCAGGACGCCGAGAAGAACGCCGGCCACGAGCTGCCGTTCACCGACCCGGGCGAGGGCGCCCGCGGGACCGCCAAGCACACGCTCGACAACGCGCGGAGCCAGCTCAAGAGCGCCGGCGACACCGCCGCCGACAAGATCGCCAAGGTGCGCGACAAGGCCCCCGAGGAGCCGGACTGGCTCGACGACATCGGCGACTTCTTCTCCGACGCCGGGGACTTCCTCCTCGACGTCGGCCGGGTCGCCGTCGAGGACCTGGCCTCCGTCGGCAACGCGATGATCCACAACCCCGGCGCGGCCCTGGAGGTGGCCGGCGGCCTCGGCCTCGCGGCCCTGGGCGCCGGCGGCGAGGTCCTCGGCTTCGGCCTCGACCTCACCGGAGCCGGCGCGGTCCTCGGCGTGCCGGTCAACGTCGTCTCCGCCGGCGTCATCGCCTCCGGCCTCGGTCTGGCCGGCGTGGGCGCGAGCCAGATCGCCCAGGACGCGGTCGGGCCCAACCGGGTCCACATGGAGAGCGAGGGCGGAGGCGGCGGGAGCAGCGCACCGGAGGTCCGGACCCAGCCCTCGCGGGGCGCCGACCCCAATGCCACCCCCGAGGGGCACACCACCAGCATCCCCAAGAACGCCGACGACACGACCAGGCGCGCGTTCACCCGGGAGAACGAGTCGGCCGAGATCCTGGCGAAGAACGGCTACAAGGTCGAGCAGAACCCGAAACTGACCGACACGACCAAGAACCCCGACTACCGCGTCGAGGGCGAGGTCATGGACTGCTACGCGCCCACCGCCAAGAACCCGCGATCGATCGCCACCGGGATCCAGAAGAAGGTGGACGAGGGGCAGGCGGACCGTATCGTGCTGAACCTGTCCGACAGCGAGGTCGACCTGGCCGCCATGCGCAAGCAGCTGAACGACTGGCCGATCGACGGCCTCAAGGAGGTCACCGTGATCGACAAGGCCGGCAACGTCGTCCCGCTGTACCCCTAGCCGTCCCCCCGGTCCGCAGCCGTCTCCCGGTTCCAGCCGTCCCCTGTCGGACGGAGCCGGCAAGAGCCACCCAGAGCACCCAGAGAAAGACGAACATGGCCATCTCCTACAGCCTCGAACTCGTGACTCCGCTGCCCACGGCCGCGGTCGCGGAAGAGTTCGCCGAGGTCGCCCGCTCGCTGCGGCTCTTCGACGCGTCCACGACGGCCGACCAGTTGCTCGACGACGGCGCGGTCACGGCGTACGGCACCTGGACCCGCGTGGTGACGCGCAAGCCCACCCCGTGGGGGGACCAGCTGCTCGGCGGCCGCGCCTTCACCCCGACCGTCTCGGTCGCCTTCCGGCTCGGCAAGGACGACGACATCGCCGGCCAGCAGGACGACATGGCCCGCCTCGCCGTCGCGCTGCTCTCCCGGGTGCCGGGCGACGCGGCTCTCCACCTCGACTACGAGGACGTCTGGCTGGTGCGCCTGGACGGCGAGCTGATCCTCAGCGAGCGTTCCGACTGGTGGCCGCCGAACCGCCTCGCCGAGGTCCCCGGCCCCTACCGCCGGGAGACCCACGAGTTCACCGACCCGGAGGACTGAGCACCACCCACGCGAACGGGCCCGTTCCCCCCACCTCGGGGGGAGCGGGCCCGTTCGCGTAGCGTTCAGCTTCACTCCATTGCAATGAGCCGATAGCGGTCGTTGCATTATCTCTCATCGTCACTGCAACGATTTCCCTGGCTTGACCTGCAGTTATGGCAATGTTGCGCAACATGGTTGTTGCCGGAACATGGAAAGCAACGTAGCTTTTCCGTTGTCGGAAACACCGAGCACGAGCGCAGGAGAGACACCATGCAGAAGTTCGACACCCCCGCCCCGGTCGCCGCCGTCCTGGACGTCCCGGCGGGGCTGATCCGGTTCATCGCCGCGGACCGGAGCGACACCACGGTCGAGGTCCTCCCGCAGGACGCGTCGAAGAGCCGCGACGTGAAGGCTGCGGAGCAGATCGCCGTCGAGTACGGCGACGGCGTCCTGCGGATCGGGGCCCCGGCGGCGAAGAACCGGATCCTCGGCGACTCCGGGCAGGTCGAGGTGACCGTCCAGCTGCCGGCCGGCTCCCGCGTCGACGCCAAGGCCGCCCTCGCCGAACTCCGCGGCGTCGGCCGCCTCGGCGACGTCACCTTCGAGGGCGCCCAGGCCGCCGTCAAGCTCGACGAGGCCGCCAGCGCCCGCGTCACCCTCCAGGCCGGCGACATCCGCCTCGGCCGCCTCACCGGCCCCGCCCGGCTCAGCACCCAGAAGGGTGACCTCACCGTCACCGAGGCCACCGGCGGCGCGGTCACGCTGCGCACCGAGTACGGCGACATCCAGGTCGGCGCCGCCCGCGGCGTGTCCGCCTCGCTGGACGCCGGCACCTCCTACGGCCGGATCCACAACGCGCTGCACAACACCGACGGCGCCACCGCCGGCCTCACCATCACCGCGACCACGTCCTACGGCGACATCACCGCCCGCAGCCTCTGAGCACCACCGCGATCGCGCTTGCGCGCCGCCACCCGGATACGTCCTGAACGTCCCGCACATCCCGCACGTCCCGCACCTCCTGCCACGAGACGAGGAACGACCATGAGCGAGTCCCACTACACCGCCGGGCCCGAGCGCCCGGACCTGCAGAAGGCCGTCCAGGAGTTCGTCGACGCCGGCTTCGCCGGGATCCAGCTGCGCGTGCACGACGAGCGGGGCGAGTGGACCGGCAGCGCCGGGGTGCTCGAGCTGGGCGGGAGCGACAAGCCGCCGACGGACGGACGGTTCTGGGTCGGCAGCTCCACCAAGACCTTCACCGCGGCCCTGGTGCTGCACCTGGTGTCCGACGGCGTCCTCGCACTGGACGCCCCGGTGGCCGACCACCTGCCCGAGTTCGGGCTGGACGAGCGGATCACCGTGCGGATGCTGCTGCAGCACACCAGCGGGTTGCCCAGCTACACCGGCGATCTCGGCCCTGACGGGACGTTCGTGCCGGGAATCCCCGCGGTGGGCAAGCCATGGGTGGACAACCGGTTCCACACCTACCGGCCGGAGGAACTCGTGCGGTTCGCCCTCGCCGAGCCGGCCCGGTTCGAGCCGGGAACCGACCAGAGCTACTCCAACACCAACTACACGCTGGCCCTGCTGCTGATCGAGAAGGCCGGCGGCCACTCCTACGCCGAACAGATGCAGCAGCGGATCCTGGAGCCGCTCGGCCTGCGGGACACCGTGGTGCCGGGAGACTCGCCGGAGCTCCCCGAGCCGCACGCCCACGGCTACTGCCGCTACGAGGACGCCGGCGAGTGGAAGGTCGTCGACGTCACCCGCCAGAACCTCTCCCTCCTGGCCGGCGCCGGCGACATGATCTCGACCACCCGGGACCTCCACACGTTCTTCTCCGCGCTGCTGGGCGGCAGGTTGCTGCCGGCCCCGCTGCTGGCCGAGATGCGCACGCCGCACGGAATGCTCAACTACGGCCTGGGGCTGTTCGTCCAGGACCTGGGCCCGGACTGCGGCGGAACCACCATCGTCCACCACAACGGCGGCGCCCCGGGCGGCTACGGAGCCCTGATGATCAGCACGCCCGACGGCAGCAGGACCCTGACCGCCGGCCTGACCACCGGCGACGCCGCGATCGACCCGGCACAGGTGTTCCCGCAAGCCCTGGACAAGCTCATCAAGGCCGTCTTCTGCAACGACCGGGTCAAGGACTGACCGCGCATCGCCGATCATGGCGAAGAGTTGTGGAGTCGAGGACGCGACATCCGGGAGGTGGCCGACCGTGGCCAGGCGTGACTACGAGGACGACCCGAACGCGCCCGAGCCGAACAGTCTCGTACCGGCCGCCTCGGTGGTGGTCGTGGACGCGACCGGGCGGGTGCTGCTGCAGCGGCGCACCGACAACGGGATGTGGGCGTTGCCTGGCGGAAAGATGGAGTTGGGCGAATCCCTCGCGGATTGCGGTGTCCGCGAGACCCGGGAGGAGACCGGCATCGACGTCGAGATCACCGGCATCGTCGGCACCTACACCAACCCCGGCCACGTCTTCGCGTACGACGACGGCGAGGTCCGCCAGGAGTTCTCGGTCTGCCTGCTCGGCCGCCCCGTCGGGGGCACGCTCCGGGTCTCCGACGAATCCTCCGAAGTGGCGTGGTTCTCCCCCGAGGAGGTGGACGGCCTCCCGATGCTCCCCAGTATCCGGAAGCGCATCAACGACTGGAAGTCGGGCGCGATCCCAGCCATCCGATAGTCCCCCAATACAGCGTCGGCCCCGCCCTCCACGGAGGACGGGGCCGACGGCATCCGCAGCTTAGGCGCGCATCAAAGCAGGCCGACACCGCTTATTCGCAGATCAGTCGATCACGTTCTCCGGATCGTCCAGCCAAACGCGCTGAGTGCCGGCCGTGGTGACCGTGACCCCGAAGCGCGTCGGGTCCGGCTTGGTGTTGCGCTCCCACCACGCGTACGCGGCGCTGATCTCCTCCCACAGATCGCGGGGGCCGGATTGGCTGACCGCATGCGGGCCGTTCCAGTCGGCGAACCGGCAGTGCGCGTAACTGACCCCGTCCCACACCTCGGAACGGCCGGTTCCAAGCGGGTCGTAGCCCGCCCAGACCCGCTGGCGGAACAGCCCCGGAACGCGCAGCCCGATCGCGAAGGCCGCTGCGGTTTCCTCATCCACCCACTTCGGATCGATGACGGAGGGGCTGTGGCGCACGTCGTCGATGTCGAACGGACCGGATTCGGGACGCTGATCGCGGACCCACATGAACGCCACGTCCGCGACGAACCGACCCGACGCCGAACACCCGTCGTCGGCCACGGCGAGCTTGAGCAACGCGCCGTTGCAGAACGCGGTGCCGAACGGGGTGAGGATCACGCCGCCGGGCCGGACCTGTTCGATCCACGAGGGCGGCACCGTCCGGACCGCCGCCGTGGCGTGCAGCCGGTCGAACGGCCCCTTCTCCGGGTAGCCGAGGGCGCCATCCCCGGCCACCACAGTGACCCCAAGGCCAGCACCACCGAGCCGGTTCCTGGCGGTGTCGGCGAGATCGCTGTCCACCTCGATAGTGGTCACCGACTCGGCCCCGAGTCGACGCGCCAGCAGCGCGGACGTCCAACCGGTGCCCGTCCCGACCTCCAGCACCCGCATACCGTCGGCGACGTCCAGGTGCCGCAGCATCGTGGCCACCACCGTGGGCATCGAGCTGGACGACGAGGGAGTCTGTCCGTCCTCGTAGAGCTGGGTGGCCAACGGCAGGTCCGAGCAGACCAGCTCCGACCATCGCGCGCTGTCCTTCCCCCGGTCGATCCACTCGCCCGCGTAGTGGATGCGATCGGGGGTGAACGCGGTGCGCGGCGCCGTGGCGAACGCCTTCTCCCACTCCGCCGTGAGCGCTCCCGACTCCTGCAGAGCCGCAGTCAGGTCAGCCCAGGTCATCACTTGCCCCCGGGCTTCGGCAGGTTGGTGGGGGGAGCATCGCGCTTCCCGTCGAGCGGAGCGGTGTCGGGCTTCCCGGAGTGGGAACCGCCCTTGCCGTTGCCCTTCCCGTCGCTGCCCGAACCTCCGCCGTGCTTTCCCATGGTCATCCTCCTGAAGATCTCGTCTTGGCGTCTGCCCCAGCGGGGCCGATCCCCGGCCCCATAGCGAGCCAGGTACCGGACCCGCCGGGGGTGGTTCAGCGGTCAGCCCTTGTCGGGCGGCATCGGGCCCGGGGGCCTCTCCGGCGGGTCGTAGGACATGCGGTACTCCTCTCGATCAGAGGTTCTCCAGTGGGTGAAGCGGTGCCGGCCGCCCCTCGGGGGAACGGTGCGACCGGCACCCGTCCGCCCGGCCGGTGCGCCTACAACGTGCGCGGGCGGAAACTGAGGTGACACTCAGGCCGAGCGGGAGAGGCGGTCCGCGACTCGGGCGTGAGCGGCGTTGACGAGGACAGCCAGGCGACGGGTACCAGTCACCACCTGGTCGGCCGCAACCTCGAACCACACGACCTTGCCCGCGCCCTTGGGGTACCAGCCCCACGAGTGCGCGACCCCTTCGACCAGGAGCAGCCCCCGGCCACCCGTCGCCATGTCCTCAGGGCGCCCAGGCTCAGGTTCGCGACGGCTGCTGTCCGCGACCTCCACCCGCAGCCGCTCACCGGTCCATCGCACCGTCACCCGGCACCGCGCCTTCGTGTGCTCCACGGCGTTCGCCAGGACCTCACTCGCGCACAGCTCCACATCGCGCAACGCCGCCTCCGACAGCGGCACCCGCCAGAAGCGCGCAATGTCGAGGATCAAGCGCCGCGCAAGGGCCACAGCCGTCGCATCCGGCTCAACGTCCCACTCCTGCGGCACTGGAAAGGACGCCGCATCCAACGGGCTCATCGGTACGGACCACCCTCCGCTTCCATCGAACCCCCGGCAGCGCTCGGGGAACCTCAGGATTGCCGGGTGGCCAGTGTCGGAATAAGGCCAGGGCGTGTACCCACGGTGGGTAAACTCGCCTTCAGTTATCCCAAGTGACACCCAGTGATGATCTTCCCGGGCCCGGGGGTGCCGGACGTGAGTGAGTCCACAGCGTCACCAGGGCTGCCGAGCCGGCTGCTGGCAGACCCGGAGATGATCTCCGCTTGCGCGGCCAGAGACTTTGCCCGGATCTTCCAACTCGCCAAGCGCAAAGGCGGATTCCATCCATCACGCATCGCCCGAGCCTGCGAACTGACACCCAGCAGGGTTGGCGAAGTCATGCGAGGTAAGCCGAAGATCACCAACATGGACGTCATCGAGCGGATCGCGGACGGCCTCCGGATTCCCGGACACATGCTCGGCCTCGCTGATCGAAGCTGGGAGCGGCCAGCGCTCCCCGCGCAGCGCCAGCCGACCGTGGCGGCGGCCAAGCCAGTCCAAGAAGCGTGGCCGGCGGCAACGGGGGCGAGCAGCGATCTGGACGACATCCTCGCCATCGCAGCCGGCACCAGGGTCACGCCCACCGTGCTGCGATCTCTCCAAGCGTCCATCGAGGACTACTGGAGGCGCGACGACGAGCACGGAGGGGAAGCCCTCCGCCCAGCCGTGATCGGCCAGCTCAAGTACGTCAAGGACATACTGCAGGAGACCACTGACCCCAACTTCCGGCGCAGCCTCCACGGCATCGCGGCTGAACTTGCACGTCTCACCGGATGGACGTACTTCGATGCCCGCCAACACAGCACCGCTCGCGGCTACTTCACCGAGTCACTACGGCTGGCGCGGGAGATCGACGACCGCCCGTTCATCGCCAATGTGCTCGCCTGCCTCAGCCTCCAGGCGACCTACCAGGACAAAGCCGAGGACGCCATCACGCTCGCCCGGGCCGCGCAGGACAGCGCGCGCCTCGACGGCGGCACACCCAGACTTCTGGCCATGCTCCACATGCGCGAAGCCTTCGGCCATGCCAGCGCCCACGACCACGAGGCCACCTACGAGGCGATCAACGAGGCACAGCGCCACTTCGGACGTATTGCCACGTCGGACGACGATCCGGCCTGGGTACAGTACTTCGATCACACCAAGCTCACCGTGGACACCGGGATCGCACTCGGCCAACTCGGAGACGCGACCGCAGCCGAACCTCTCATCGCCGAGGCTCTGCGAACCGAGCCAACGACGAATCTGCGAGGCCGAGCGTTCCACACCTTCTGGCTTGCGCGGACACAACTACAGGGCCGCAAAGTCGAGTTGGCCTGCACCACGGCCGCGCAGGCACTCGACCTTGCGGCCATCGTGGAGTCTCCCAGGGTGATCGCGCACCTTCGAGAGTTCCGCCAGCTACTCAGGCCCTACCGCCACACTCCGGCTGCGGCCGAACTGACCAGCCGAATCTCTGACTTGGCCGGCTGATCAGAGGCCGGCCTCATCGAGCAGCAGGTAAAGCACTCCCACCAGTGCGCCGCTGCTGACGATCTCGCGCCGGTCGATCATCCCGCGTAGCTCCGCCAGCGGAATCCACTCGATCCGGTCGGACTCGTTGCGCTCGGTCGGCGGACCGACGTACTCGACAGCCTCGGCCCGGAAGACGAAGTGCTCGGAATCGGTGATCCCGTTCGCCGGTTGAGCGTAGATCAGGGGCTTGACCTCGTCGACCTTCCAGCCCGTCTCCTCCAGCGCCTCGCGGGCTGCCGCATCCGCGGGGGTCTCGTCCGGCTCGATCAGCCCCATCGGGAGCTCCCAGGCCCAGGTGTCGGTGATGAAGCGATGCCGCCACATCATGAGGACCTGTTTCTCGCTGTTCACGATGGCGGCCACAGCGAGGTGCCGCAGTTTGACCACGTGGTGTTCCCAGCGGCGGCCGTCAGGTTGCTCGATGTCGGCCAGCCACAGGTTCACCCATGGGTTCTCGTAGATCGGACGTTCCCCGTGGATCTTCCACTGCATGGCTACGGCCCCTCTCGACGGACCTTCAGCATCTCAGAGAGCGGCGGCCAGAGCGCCCACTCCGGCAAATTTGCGTCAGACTGACGAATACCGGCCTTCCTGCCGCGCAACCGAACGCCGACGGCCCCACGACCGGCTTTCCCCAGAGCACCAGAGCCCACTTGTCGATCAAGAAGCGTTCTCGGGTCACGCCGTCGGCTTGCCCGACTGGTCAAGAAGATCGAACTCTCCGTTGACGATGGCATCGGCAAGCGCTGTCCGCCTGGACAGCTTCACGGCCTCCAGCAGCGCCGCATTGACCGTGGCGACCTTGGTGGTCGTGCCGAACAGGCGCTGCGCCTCGGCCAGAAGATCATCATCGAGGTCAATCAACATTCGAGCCATGGCCATTCCTCCCTCGACTGACAACGCGAAGACGATATCGACCCAGGCGCATTCCCGATATCGAAAGCGGCCCCGCGCTCCGAGGAGCGCGGGGCCACCGGCCGTCCCCGGCCGGGGGGGTGGGGGGTGGGGGGTGGGCTCAGAGCAGGCCGAGGGCGGGCATGAGGTAGTAGAAGGCGAAGACCGCCGACACCGCGTACATGGCGGCGGGGACCTCGCGTCCCCGGCCGGCGGCGAGGCGGAGGACGCAGAAGGTGATGAAGCCGAAGCCGATGCCGTTGGTGATGGAGTAGGTGAACGGCATCATCACGATGGTGAGGAAGGCCGGGATCGAGATGGTGTGGTCGGCCCAGTCGATCTCCTTGACCGAGTTGGCCAGGATCAGGAAGCCGACCGCGACCAGGGCCGGGGTGGCGGCCTGGGCGGGGACCATGGTGGCCAGCGGGGTGAGGAAGAGGGCCACCACGAAGAGCAGGCCGGTGACGATCGAGGCGAAGCCGGTGCGGGCGCCCTCGCCGACGCCGGCGGTGGACTCGACGTAGCAGGTGTTGGCGGAGCAGGAGGTGGCGCCGCCGGCGGCGGTGGCGATGCCGTCGACCATGAGGATCCGGTTGATGCCGGGCAGGTCGCCCTTCTCGTCCAGCAGGTGGGCCTCGTCGGCGACGCCGAGGATGGTGCCCATCGCGTCGAAGAAGCACGACATGAGCACCGTGAAGACGAAGAGCACGCCCGTGAGCACGCCGACCTTCTCGAAGCCGCCGAACAGGCTGACCTTGCCGACCAGGCCGAAGTCGGGCGCGGCGACCGGGTTGCCGGGCCAGGACGGGACGGTGAGGCCCCAGGTGAGGGCGGGGATGTCGGCGAGCTTGTCGATCACCACGGCGAGGCCGGTCATGGCCGCGATGGAGACCAGGATCGCGCCGGGGACCTTGCGGACGATCAGGACCAGGGTGAGCACCAGGCCGAGCACGAAGACCAGGACCGGCCAGCCGAGCAGGTGGCCGTTGCCGCCGAGCTGGAGCGGGACGGTGGTGTGGGCGGCGTCCGGGATGCGGCTGACGAAGCCGGAGTCGACCAGGCCGACCAGGGCGATGAAGAGGCCGATGCCGATCGCGATGGCCTTGCGCAGGCCGAGCGGGACGGCGTTCATGACCCGCTCGCGCAGGCCGGTGGCGACCAGGACCATGATCGCGAAGCCGGCCAGCACCACCATGCCCATGGCGTCCGGCCAGGTCATCTTGGGGGCGAGCTGGAGGGCGACGATGGTGTTGACGCCGAGGCCGGCGGCCAGGCCGATCGGTACGTTGCCGATCACGCCCATCAGCAGGGTGGTGAGACCGGCGGTGAGGGCGGTGGCGGTGACCAGCTGGGCGTTGTCCAGGTGGGCGCCGGTCATGTCGGTGGCGCTCGCGAGGATGATCGGGTTCAGCACCAGGATGTAGGCCATGGTGAAGAAGGTGGCGATGCCGCCGCGGATCTCGCGCGGCAGCGTGGAGCCGCGCTCGGTGATCCGGAAGAAGCGGTCCAGCGCGCCGGCGGGGGGCTTCGGCGCGGCGGAAGTGGACTCGGGCGACTCGATGGTCGGCTGGGCCACAGGCATGCGTGCGTCCTCTGGTGGGGGCTGAGGAGGGTGGGGGACGCCCGGAGCGACGGTGGCCGGGCGGGCCCGGCGGGACGGGCGTGAACACAGGCGTCCTGGGCATGGCACGGCCAACCGGAAACCTCAGTATGGGTTCCCCGATCGCACCCACGCTATCTTCGCGCGTAGACCCTTCGGGACCCGAAGCGGCGCGAACGCATCCCGCACAGTAGCGGACACCCGGCCCCGGAGCCGTACGCTAGGGCGCATGCCGAAGACCCCGCTGCACCCCTCGCCCCCGCCGCTGGAGGCCAACGACGTCGCCATCGTCGGCGGTGGCACGGTGCTGTGGTTCGTCGCCTTCCTGGTGCTGGTCCCGTTCCAGAGCACGCTCTCCGAGCACGGTCACGGCAGCTGGCCGTGGATCTGCCTCTCCGGCGCCGGCCTGGGTCTGATCGGCCTCTGGTACTGCCGCGCCCGCCGCGACGCGATCGCCCGCAGCCGCGCCGCCGAGGCGGAGTCCGGCACCACGCGGCGGGCCGCCGAGGGGAACGGCGCGGACCCGGCCACCCGGTCGGACTGAACCGTCCTCCAGCAGCACGCGTCGGCCATGGGGCACCCGTAGAGTCGGTGCCATGACGCAGCCTGCGCAGCCCGCGGAAGAGCCGCCCGGCGACGGGGACCGCGACAGCGAGAGCAGCACCCGCCACGACGGTGCCCACCCGCTCGGGCTGCTGCCCGGACGGCGTGGCGGCCTCACCGCCGCCGAGGTGGCCGACCGGGTCGCCCGCGGGGACGTCAACGACGTCCCGGTGCGGTCCAGCCGCTCGGCCCGGGAGATCGTCCGGGCCAACGTCTTCACCCGCTTCAACGCGATCATCGGCGTGATGTTCGGCATCATCCTGGTCGTCGGCCCGATCCAGGACGGCCTGTTCGGCCTGGTCATCGTCGCCAACACGGCGATCGGCATCGTCCAGGAGCTGCGCGCCAAGAAGACCCTGGACAGCCTCGCGCTGATCGGCGAGGCCAGGCCGCAGGTCCGCCGGGACGGCACCGTCCAGCAGATCCCCACCGGACAGATCGTGCTGGACGACACCGTGCTGCTCGGCATCGGCGACAAGGTGATCGTCGACGGCGAGGTCACCGAGGCGGACGGGCTGGAGATCGACGAGTCGCTGCTCACCGGCGAGCCCGACGCCGTCCTCAAGCAGCCCGGCGATCAGGTGATGTCCGGCAGCTTCGTGGTGGCCGGCGCGGGCGCGTTCACCGCCACCAAGGTGGGCCGCGAGGCGTACGCGGCGCAGCTCGCCGAGGAGGCCAGCCGGTTCACCCTGGTCAGGTCGGAGCTGCGCAGCGGCATCGACAGCATCCTGCGCTTCATCACCTGGCTGCTGATCCCCACCGCCGTCGGCCTGGTGATCAGCCAGCTCGCGGTGGAGGGGCGGGACTGGCGGGAGGCGGTCCGCCGGATGGTGGCCGGCATCGTGCCGATGGTCCCCGAGGGGCTGGTGCTGCTGACCTCGGTGGCCTTCGCGATCGGTGTGGTCCGGCTCGGCCGCAAGCAGTGCCTGGTGCAGGAGCTGCCGGCGATCGAGGGGCTGGCCCGGGTGGACACCGTCTGCCTGGACAAGACGGGCACCCTGACCGAGGGCGGCATGGACGTGGTGGAGCTGCGCACCCTGCCGCAGGTGCCCGAGGCCGACGGCCACCCGCGGCCGGACGCCCCGCTCGCCCGGCGCGTCCTGGCCGACCCGGCCGTCATCAAGCAGGCGCTCGGCGTGATGGCGGGTGCCGACGCCCGGCCCAACCCGTCGATGCGGGCCGTCATCGACGCCTACGGCACGGACGACGGCAACGGCAACGGCGGCGGCTGGCGGGTGATCGAGGCGATGCCGTTCTCCTCCGCCCGCAAGTGGAGCGGCGTGCAGCTGCTGGAGCCGCAGGGCGGCGAGGCGAGCTGGCTGCTCGGCGCGCCGGACGTGCTGCTGCCGGCCGGGCACCCCGCGCTCGCGGAGGTGGACGAGCTGGGCGCCAAGGGCCTGCGGGTGCTGCTGCTCGGCCGCACGCCCGTCCCGCTGGACGCCCCGGACCCGGCCGCCGACCTCCAGCCGCTCGCCCTGGTGGTGCTCCAGCAGCGGCTGCGCGAGGACGCCGCCGACACCCTGCGCTACTTCGAGGGGCAGCGGGTCCAGGCGAAGGTGATCTCCGGTGACGCGGCCGTCTCGGTCGGCGCCGTCGCCGCCCACCTCGGCCTGCCCGGGGCCGAACACCCGCTGGACGCCCGGACGCTGCCCGCCGAGCGGGCCGGGTTCGCCGACGCCGCCGAGCGGACCACGGTGTTCGGCCGGGTCACCCCGCAGCAGAAGCGCGAGCTGGTCGGCGCGCTGCAGTCCCGCGGTCACACCGTGGCGATGACCGGCGACGGCGTCAACGACGTGCTGGCGCTCAAGGACGCCGACATCGGCGTGGCGATGGGCACCGGAAGCGACGCGACCAAGGCGGTCGCCCAGATCGTGCTGCTGAACGACTCCTTCGCCACCCTCCCCTCGGTGGTCGGCGAGGGCCGCCGGGTGATCGGCAACATCGAGCGGGTCGCCGGGCTCTTCCTGGTGAAGACGGTCTACTCGGTGCTGCTCGCGCTGCTGGTGATCTTCACCCACTCGCCGTACCCGTTCCTGCCCCGGCACTCGACGGTGCTCTCCACGCTCACCATCGGCGTGCCGGCCTTCTTCCTGGCGCTGGCGCCCAACAACGAACGGGCCCGCACCGGCTTCGTGCGGCGCGTCCTGCGGTTCGCCGTGCCCGGCGGCATCATCGCCGGCACCGCGACCTTCGTCTCCTACGCACTGGCCCGCGCCAACCACGCCACCGACCTCAAGGCCGACACCAGCGTGGCCACCCTGACGCTGTTCCTGGTCGCCCTCTGGGTGCTCGCCATCGTCGCCCGCCCGTACAACTGGTGGCGGCTGCTGCTGATCGCCACCATGGGCGGCGCGTTCGCGCTGGTCCTGATGGTGCCGCCGCTGTCGGACTTCTTCCAGCTCTCGCTGGCCGGTACCCGGGACCCGTGGATCGCCGTCGCCATCGCGCTGATCTCCTGCGTGGTGCTGGAGATCACCTGGCGCGTCATGAGGCTCCGGACGGCCGACTGACACGCCGGGCCCGTGGCGTCCGTCCGTTCGGCCCGCCCGCCGTGGATGATGCCTCCGGGGGGTGCCGACATGGCCGACAGGGGCGGGGAAGCGCGGCGCGGGACCGGGGAGCCGGAGCGCGAGACCGGACAGGTGGAGCGCGAGACCGGGCAGGTGGAGGCGTTCACCGCCTTCCTGGGCGGTCTGCTGGCGGCCGGACTGACCGTGCTGGCGATGCTGGGCGCGGGCTGGGTGATGACGGGCACCGCGGTGACCGTCCCGTCGGGGCCGTGGGCGCCCAGGGCGGCGAAGCTGCTGGTCGCGGCGGTCTGGCTGGCCACCACGGTCGGCCTCTACCGGTGGCTCCGGCGGGGCGGGCGGGTCCACCCCGGAGGGCGGACCCGCTGACCCGCTGACCCACGACCCGTGAACCCACAACCCACGACCCGCGGACCACGACCGCGACCGGCGACCCGACCCGCTAGCCCTCGAAGTCCCGGGCGGCGGAGAGCTCGTAGGCGCGGTCCGGTTCGGTGAGCGCGGCCAGCACTTCGAACCGGCGGTGCCACTGGCCGACCGACCAGGCCAGCCCGGCCGCCAGGCCCTCCGGGGTCGCCGCGTGCAGCAGCCCGGGCACCGGCGGCAGCTCGAACTCGTCGTCCTCGTCCGCCGCTTCGGCCGCCTCCGGGTCGTAGGGCGCCTCCGGGGTGTCCGCGGCGGTGTCCCAACGCCAGTCCACGGCGGCCTCGTTGCCGTCCGGGCCGACCACCAGCAGCTCCTCGTGCTCCTCGTAGGCCACCGGACAGCCGGGCAGCAACTCCCGGACCACGGCGGGCACCCGGTGCAGCACGCCCTCGGAGAGCACCCGGCCGCCGGCCACCTCGCTGGCCAGCGAGACGTGCAGCCGCTCGGCGAGGTCGGCGGCCAGCGCCGGGGCGACCGGCAACAGCGGGTAGGGGTGCAGGAGTTGCACCAGGTCGGGGGCGTCCGCGACGACCGCCTCGGTGGCGTCCACCAGGACGGTGTGAGCGGGCCGGCGGCCGGTCTCCGGGTCGAGCGGCGGCAGCGCCCGGACGACGTCCAGCGGCTCGACCCGCCCGGCCTCGACCCGGGCCAACGCCGTGTGGATGCCGTGCAGTTGGCGGTGTCCGACCTCCGACTCCGGGTCGGTGAGCCGGTCCAGCAGCTCCTCCGGGCCGTGCGGCTCGGCCAGCAGCGCGGCCAGCGTGGTGCGCACGCCCAGCGCGTGCAGGAACTGCTCGTCCAGCGTGGTCCGGGCCTCGTCGTAGAGGCCGCGCAGCAGCGGGTCGGCGCCGGCCGCGCGCAGCCCGGCCGGCTCCCGGCCGTCCAGCACCGGGTGGTCGCGCAGCCACCAGGCGGTGTACGGCGGCAGGTCGGCGTACGAGCCGTCGGGCAGCAGGGTGCGGACGGGGTTGACCACGGCGTCCCGGTACGGCGGGCGGGCCAGTGCGGCCAGCGCCTCCGGCCAGGCGTCGTCGTCCACCAGGTCGAGGTCGCGGACGGCCAGCAGCTCGGCGGCGACCGGCGGCACGCCCACCGCGTCCTCGTCGTCGGCGTGCAGCACCTCCAGGACGTCCTCGGCCCACTCGGCCAGACCGTCCGGCGCCTCGTCCAGCAGGCCGGTCGGCTGGCCGCCGGCCGCGCGGTCGGCGGGGGCGGTCGGGTCGAGCCGCTCCAGGTCGTCCGGGTCGAGCACCACGTCCTCGGCGCGGACCAGCACGAAGTCCGCCAGCACCCCCGCGGCGGCCAGGACGTCCGGGCCCCAGCGCTCCAGCAGCTCGTCGTCCACCCAGCCGGCGTCGTCCTCCCGGGCGAGCGCGGCCAGCGGGCTGTCGGGCAGGATCAGCTCGCCCGCGCGGGCCGGCTCGCCCTCGTCGTCCAGCAGCGCCAGCCGGGCCAGCCACGGGTGCTCGCCGACCGCCGGGGCGGCCGCCTTCACGAGGGAGAGCACCGAGTCGGCGAGGTCGACGGCGGCCTCCAGGTCGTCCTCGGCCAGCTCGTAGGAGCGGGCGACGGCGGCCCGCACCTCGGGCGTGTCCAGCACGCCGGCCGGGGTGGCGGTGCCGGCGCCGAGCTTGGCCAGCAGCGGGTGCGCCGCCTCCGGGTGGGCCAGGCGCAGGTCCAGCAGGGCCAGCGCGCCGGCCAGCGACTCGGGGTAGCCGGGGAAGGCCGCCCAGTCGGCGTCGTCGGAGGGCAGCAGGACGCGGCGCGGTCCGGTGACCGTCCGCCCGTCGGCCAGCGGCACCGGCAGCGCGCCGAGCGCCTCCGGGTCGGCCGCGCCGAGCGCCGCGTACAGGTTGCGCCACCAGGCGGGCTCGCGGTCCAGGCCGCCGAGCTGGTCGACCACCTCGGCCAGCGGCACCCGGCGCACGTTCAGCACCCGCAGTTCGGTCCGGCGCTCCAGGCCGGCCGGCAGCAGCCCGGGGAAGATCGGCGCCAGCGCCTCGACCACGGAGCCGTCCGCGCCCTCCAGCAGCGTGGCGTCCCGCGGCCGCAGCGCGGGCGTGCCCTGCTCGACCGGGCCGGGGTGGGGCAGGAACGGCGTGCCGGGCAGCCGGGAGAGGATCGCGGCGCGCAGCGCGTTGTCCAGCGCGCCCTCGCCGAGCGGGCCGGGCACCAGGCCGAGCGAGCCGAGGTCGCCGCCGCGGGCGCGCAGCAGGTCGGCGTAGGCCTCGGCGGCGCGCTCGGTGAGGAAGTCGGTGAGCGGGCCGGGGGCGACGTGCCGGCGGGTGGAGTCCAGCGGGTAGGAGGCGATCAGCAGCGCGGGCAGGCCGAGCGGCTCGTCGCTGGGCGTGGGCGCGTGCAGCACCGGGGCGATCCCGGGCGCCTGCGGGCTGCCGTCGGCGCCGACCGGGACGGCCCAGGTCACCGTCCAGTACGGGCGGGCGCGCTCCTCGGTCGGGCGGTCCGCGAGCAGCCCGGCGTCCAGGCCGCCGGAGGCGCCGGCGGTCTGCCAGACGGTCTGCCGCAGCCGGCCGCCGGCGTCGTCGGTGACGGTGACCTCGGTGACACCGTCCGGGCGCGGCTCGGCGGCGGACCGGGTGAGCGTGCGGACGCCCTCCGGGGTCTCCACCACGAGCTCGGCGAGCCCGGGCAGGGTGAGCAGCATCGCGTCGTCGATGCCGGCCAGCAGGCGGCGGGTGAGGTCCTCGGCGGCGGCGTCGCGCAGCGGCAGGACGACGACCGTGTCGTAGCCCTCGGGCGCCGGGCCCTCGGCGGCGAACGGCAGTCGCAGCAGCGGTACGTGGCCGTCCCGGCGGCGCAGCTCCTCGGCCAGCGCGGGCTGGGCCTCGGCCAGCGCGCGGGCCTCGCCGAGCGACCAGCGCACGCCCCCGGCGGCGCCCAGCACGGCGGGCTCGTCGGTGACGGCGAGGACGGCGGCGAAGCCGACGCCGAACCGGCCGACGGTGGGCAGCTCGTCCGACCGCTTCGAGGAGGCGCGCAGGGTGGAGAGCGACTCGACGGCGGCGGCGTCCAGCGGCGCGCCGGTGTTGGCGGCGGCCAGCACGCCGTCCGCCAGGGTGAGCCGCAGCCGGCCGGGCCCGCCGCCGGCGCGGGCCGCCGCGTCGGCCGCGTTCTGCGCCAACTCGACGACCAGCCGGTCGCGGTAGCCGCCGAGGGCGAGCTCCTCCTCGGCGTTGGCGTCCTCCCGGAACCGGGCCGGGGAGGCGGCCCAGGCGGCCAGCACCCGGCGGCGCAGTCCGGCGCTGCCGAAAGGGTCCGCGAGGTGCTCGTCCGTGCCGCTGCCGATGATCCGAGGTTCCACTGGACCTGCCGCCTTCCGCCGCCCTGTACTTCGTACGGGGGGCATTCTCCCCCGTACGGGCACCCCCGGCGGACCGGGGCCCGCCGCTGGCTATGCTGAGGCCCCTGTTCCGGCGGGTGAGGGGGATCACCGCGATGTCCGACGGCTCGTGGTACGTCCTGATCGAGCGGGACCGGCGGGACTACGGCGACGCCGTGTACTACCGCTGGCAGCTGACCGAGCCCCGGGAGGCCCCGCTGGGCCGGGACCAGGCGGTCGCGCTGGCGGAGGAGGCGGCCCGGACGTACGTCCCGCGCGAGGGCCCGGAGCCGGCCGGGACGCCGGCCCGGCGGGTCTTCCGGCTGCCCGACGGCGGCTTCCTGGTCGAGCTCCGCCGCTCCGGCTGGGTCCGGCACTTCCGGGTCACGGTCGGCGAGCTGGTGCACACCGAGGGGGAGGCGCCCGCGCCCCGGCCGGCGGCCGCGCCGGTGGACCCCGTCCCGCCGAAGCGCGGCCCGTTCGGCCGCCGCTGAGCCGGTTGGCCCTTCGCGGGCCCCGGACACGCCGATGGCCCGCCCCCACCGGTGCGGTGGGGCGGGCCACCGGCGGTCCGCTCAGGAGTGGCCGAGTTCCTCGGCCGGGGCGTCCGGCTCGACCGAGCCGGAGGTGCGGTCCGGGTGGAGCTGCAGCGGCTCGACCACCAGCTCGTCGAGGATCAGCTCGGACGGCGCCGGCGGGGCCGGGATGACGGCCGCCTCGGAGTGGCCGCCGCAGCCGTACGCGAAGGAGACGATCTGGCCGTCGGCCGGGCCGAACTCGTTGCCGCAGACGCCGAAGGCCTGGCCGAGCGAGCCGCCGATCGGGATCAGGAAGCCGCAGCTCGCGCACGCGGCGGGGGCCGCCTGCGCCATCGGGGTCTGCGGGCCGTGCGCCTTCTCCCAGCGGTCGGCGGCGAGGTGCAGGCCGAGCCGGGAGAGCACCCGGCTGCGTCCCATGCCGAGCTCCTCGGCGACGGCGCTGATCTGGGCGCGGGCCGGGGCGGGCTGGATGTGCGGGTCGGTGACCACCACGTCCTCCTCGGCGGCCATCGCCACCACGGAGTTCGGCGCCGGCTCGTCCTCGCCGGTCCAGCCCGGCTCCAGGCGCAGGTCGTCGGCGTCGGTGGGCAGCAGGTCGCCGGGGCCCATGTCGCCGGGGCGCAGCCGCTCGCTCCACGGCACCCACTGCGGGGCGAGGATGGCGTCGGGGCCGGGCAGCAGCACGACCTCGTCCAGGGTGACGTTCTTGGCGCGCGGGGCGCGGGCGACGGTGACGGCCCAGTGCCAGCCCCGGTAGGCGGCGTCCAGGCACTCGAAGGTGTGGGTGACGACGCGGTCGGCGTCCGCCTGGACGCCGAGGTGCGCACCGACGGTCGCTGCTCCGACGGCCTCGTCCGCTGCCTGCCGGGCGAGTTCGACGGCCTCGGCACAGAGCCGATCGGGTGTACGGCTTCGCATCGCAGCACTCACGGCGTCGATTCTCTCCCAGTTCTTCTGTTGCCCACGGCGTGTCGCCTGTCCGGTCGCGGCACGGTTTCCCTCGTCCATTCTGCGCGACCACGGGCCGCCTCGGATACCGGCCGCGCCGCTCGTCCGGTCCGGCCGGCTCCCGGCCGGCCGTCGGGCGGACCCTGGGCAGGCTACCCGCCGGTCGGCCACCCGGCACAGTCCGGGGCGGCGCTCGGTGCCGCCGGGCACCCCGCGCGGCGCCGCGACGGCCGCGCCGAGCGGACCGGAATCCCGCGTCGCCGTCACGATTCTGGGGCAGGATGGGCTTGTGGCGGACGAAAACCCGTCGCAGCACGCACTGCGCGCCTCGCAGGCCGACGGCAGCCCCGACGAGGCGAACGCCGTGCCGCGACAGCAGCCTCCGGTCCACGCTGCGGGCGAACCGCAGCCGGTGGGCACCTCCACGACGCCCCCGGACCTCACCGGATCCGCCGGGCCCGCCGACCCCGCGGATCCCCCGGGCATCACGGATCCCGCGGACATCACCGAGGAGGAGCTCGCCGCCGAGGAGCTCGCCGAGCAGCCCCGGCGGCACTTCCTGGTCCGCACCGCCTCCGCGGCCGGCTCCCGCACCGGGAAGGTCGTGCACGGCACCGGCCGCCGGATCCGCAAGGCCACCTCCGCCGAGGGCGCCGGCGAGTCGGGCCTCGCCAAACTGATCGAGCTGCACGCGCTGAACTCCTTCGGCGACATGCTGATCACCGTCGCGCTGGCGTCCACCATCTTCTTCTCCGTCCCCACCGGCGAGGCCCGCGGCCGGGTGGCGCTCTACCTGCTGATCACCATGGCGCCGTTCGCGGTGCTCGCGCCGGTGATCGGCCCGCTGCTGGACCGGCTGCCGCACGGCCGCCGGGCCGCGATGGCGATGTCGATGCTGGCCCGCGCGGTGCTGGCGTGGACGATGGCCGGCACCGTGGCCGGCGGCGGGCTGGCGCTCTACCCGGAGGCGCTGGGCGTCCTGGTGGCGTCCAAGGCGTACGGGGTGGTGCGCAGCGTCGTGGTGCCCCGGCTGCTGCCCAGCCGGCTCTCACTCGTGAAGGCGAACTCCCGGGTCACCCTGGCCGGTCTGCTGGCCACCATGGTGGCGGCCGGGGTCGGCGGACTGCTGCACCTGATCGGGCCGGGCTGGCCGCTGCGCGGCGCCTTCCTGGTCTTCGTGATCGGCACGCTGATGGCCTTCCACCTGCCGCACAAGGTGGACTCGGCCAAGGGCGAGCAGCGCGCCGTGCTGCACGCGGAGGTGCACGGCGACGCCGCGGCCGGTGCGGGCGCGGCCCCCGCCGGGGCCGCCCGGGACGCCGCCGCCCCGAAGCCGCCCAAGGCCTCGCTGCGCACCGTCGGCCCCTCGGTGATCCTGGCGCTGCGGGCGATGTCCGCGCTGCGCTGGCTGGTCGGCTTCCTGGTGATGTTCCTGGCGTTCCTGCTGCGCGAGGAGCCGATCGGCGGGCTGAAGCCGACCCTGGCGCTGGGCCTGGTGGCGCTGGCCGCCGGCACGGGCAACGCGCTGGGCTCGGTCCTCGGCTCCTGGCTGCGCACCCGGGGCCCGGAGACGACGGTCACCGCGATGCTGCTGCTGGCCACCTGCGCGACGGCCGCCGCCGCGCTCTGGTACGGCGTGGTGACGGTGATCGTGGTCGCCGCGGCGGCGGGGGTGGCGGCCTCGCTGGGCAAGCTGGCGCTGGACGCGCTGATCCAGCGGGACGTCCCGGAGGCGGTGCGGACGTCCGCCTTCGCCCGGTCGGAGACCCTGCTCCAGCTGTCCTGGGTGGCGGGCGGCGCGGTCGGCATCGTGCTGCCGCTGAACGGCGTCCTCGGTCTCTCGCTGGCGGCCGCGGTGGTCGGCCTGGTGTTCCTCTGGACGCTGCGTTCGCTGTTCCGGGTGGGGCTGCGCCGCCACTCGGCCGCGCCCCGCGTGGCGTAGCGCGCCCGGACCCCGCGGACCCGTCGTCCGCGGACCACAACACGCGGTTGCCCACCCCCGCGTAGCGTGATCGGCAAAGCCCGGTAGCCTCTGACGCATGAGCCTCAGCACCCGTGTCATCGCCGCCCTCGGCGCCGTCGTCGTGATCGGCGCCGGCACGGTCGGCGGGTCCATCGCCTACGCCTCGGGCCAGGAAGCGCCGAGCGACCACCGCGTGACCCTCACCGTCGGGAACTCCTCCATGGAGGAGAGCCCGTTCTGCTTCAACGACGGCAAGCCGCTCACCGACGAGCAGCAGGAGCAGTGCCAGGACAAGGCGAGCAAGGCCCTGGACGAGGGCAAGCTCCCGAAGTCCGACGTGGTGGCCAGCGACCGCATCGGCCTCGGCGTGACCCCCGACGTGGCGGACCGCGGCTGGTGGGCCAACACCAACGGCGGCGGCCAGGCCTCCGGCGGCCGGTTCACCCTGGCCACCGCGGCCAAGGACGTCACCTACTCCGGCTCGGTGCCGGCCACCAAGGCGATCAACGCCTCCGGCAAGACCCTGGTCACCGTGGTCGAGTCGGACCCGAAGCAGCCCGACGGCATCTACGCCGTCTGGTACTTCCAGCTGAACACCCAGGGCTCCTGACGGCCCGGCGGTGACCGAGCGCCTCTCCGACGAGCAGTCGGCCCCCGGGCGGGGCCGGCTGCTCGTCGTCGTCGCGGTGGCCGCCGAGGCGGAGGCGGTGCTGCGCGGCCTCGCCGGGCCGGCGCCCGGTGCCGTCGACCGCCTGCCGCTGCCCGGCGGTGAGCTGCACCGCGTCACCCACCCCTCGGGCGTCACCGCGGACGTGCTGGCGGGCGGGGTCGGACCGGCCGCCGCCGCGGCCGCCACCGCCACCGCGCTCGCCGCCCACCGGTACGACGTGGTGGTCTCGGCCGGCATCGGGGGCGGCTTCGCCCCGCTGGCGCCGGTCGGCGCGACCGTCCTCGCCGCGGCGATCGTGGCCGCCGACCTCGGCGCGCAGACCCCGGACGGGTTCGCCGACGTCACCGAGCTGGGCTTCGGGACCGTCCGCCACACCCCCGCCCCGGCCGCCGTGGCGCTCGCCGCGGACGCCCTGGGCGCCGTCACCGGCACCGTGCTGACCGTCTCCACGGTGACCGGCAGCGCGGAGCGCGCCGCCGCCCTGACCGCCCGCCACCCGGACGCGGTGGCCGAGGCGATGGAGGGCTTCGGCGTGGCCGAGGCCGCCGCCCGGCACGGCGTGCCGGCCTTCGAGCTGCGCACCGTCTCGAACCCGGTGGGCCCGCGCGACCGGGCCGCCTGGCGGATCGGCGAGGCGCTGGCCGCCCTGGAGCGGGCCTTCGCCGCGCTGCCCCGTCCGGAGTTCCTGAAGGAGGCCCGCCGTGGCTGAACAGCTCACCATCGCCCACTCGCCGTGCCCGAACGACACCTTCGTCTTCCACGCCTGGACGCACGGCCTGGTGCCCGGCGCGGACGCCCCCGAGGTCACCTTCGCGGACATCGACGTCACCAACGGCCTGGCCGAGCGCGGCGAGCTGGACGTCCTGAAGGTCAGCTACGCCGCCCTGCCCTGGGTCCTGGACGAGTACGCCCTGCTGCCCTGCGGCGGCGCGCTCGGGCGCGGCTGCGGCCCGCTGGTGCTGACCCGCCCGGAGAGCGGCGGCGACCTGACCGGCCGGACCGTCGCCGTCCCCTCCGAGCGGTCCACCGCCTACCTGCTGTTCCGGCTCTGGGCGGCCGAGGCGGTGCCCGGCGGGTTCGGCGAGATCGTCGTCCTGCCGTTCCACGAGATCATGCCCGCCGTGCGGGACGGCCGGGTGGACGCCGGCCTGGTGATCCACGAGGCCCGCTTCACCTACCGGGAGTACGGCCTGCACCGGCTCGCCGACATGGGCGAGGCGTGGGAGCGGGAGACCGGCCTGCCGATCCCGCTCGGCGCGATCATCGCCAAGCGCTCGCTCGGCGCCGAGCGGCTGCGCGCGATCTCCGGGGCGATCCGCGCCTCCGTCCGGCAGGCCTGGGCCGACCCGTCGGCCAGCCGCGACTACGTGCTCGCGCACGCCCAGGAGATGGATCCGGCCGTCGCCGACCAGCACATCGGCCTCTACGTCAACGAGTTCACCGCGGACCTCGGCGAGGAGGGCTACGGCGCCGTCCGGGCGCTGCTCACCCGGGCCGCCGCCGAGGGGCTGGTGCCCCCGCTCGGCCCGGGTGCGCTGGACGTCTGAGACCGGGCTGCCCGGTCACCCGCCGGACCGGGCGGTCAGACGTCGAACTGGTCCGCCACCGCACGCAGCAGCCCGGCCAGCTTCTGGCCGGCCGGCTTGGCCGGGTAGCGGCCGTGCTGGAGGCCGGGCAGCACCGAGTCCATCATCGTGATGAGGTCCTGGACGAGCGCCGCCATGTCGTCCGGGCTCTTCCGCTGGGCGGCCGCCACCGACGGCAGCGCGTCCAGCAGCTGCACGGCCATCGCCTGGTCGCCGCGGTGGCCCGCGACCACGCCGAACTCGACCCGCTGGCCCGGCTTCAGCGCGGTGACACCGGCGGGCAGCGCCTTGGTGTGGACGAAGACGTCGCCGCCGTCGTCGCGCGACAGGAAGCCGAAGCCCTTCGTCTCGTTGAACCACTTGACCTGGCCGGTGGGCATCTCGAACAGTCCTCGATGTGGGTGTGAGGGATCCCGGCCCTGGCCGGGGATCACTGGGTGGAAGGGCGGGCCGACCTCGGCTCGGCGCCCGTGCGGGCGCTCATGGTCAGCACGCTGTAGGGAGCAGACTAACGGTCCGTCACTGCCTCATCCGCGTTCCGCGAGGGATCCGTACGGGGCTCTCGCGGCCACGGCCGATCCGGTACTGGCATGGCCGGGGCGCAACTCGGCGCTTTCCACTGGCTCACACCCCCGGTCCGAGGAGACGGGGCGCACCTGTCGCGCCCCTTGGCACAGCCTGCATACCCCCGCCCAGCAGGGATCAAAACTCCCAGCTCCCGGGAAACTGCGCAACGTGACCGGTCCGCCGCCCCCCGGTCCGGCGCCGCCGCGCCCAGGGCGCTCTGCCAGACTGGGACGGCAGACCGACCCGAACAGGCCCGCCGGGCCGCCCCGGCCCGTGGAGGAGCAAGCCCAGTGAGCAGCCAGAGCGCCGACCGCGGCGACAGCTACGTCAAGGCCGGGGCGATCGTCTTCGGGCTCGGCGCGCTCGCCACCCTCGTCACCTTCGTCCCGCTGTTCCTGCACCTGACGCCGCTGCCGACGGCCGCGTACTGGCTCAGCATGCTGATGCCGCTGGGCTTCCTGCTCGCGCTGACCGGCCTGCTGCTCTCCGCCCGCGCCCAGCGCCGCCGGGTCCGGGCCTGAGCCGCCGGTCCGGTCCTAGGACGCGTCCGACACGCGGTCCGCGCGGCTCCCGACGTAGCCGGCCAGCCAGGCCGGGAAGCCGGTGAGGTCGGCCAGCACGACGTCCGCGCCCGCCGCCAGCAGCTCGTCCGCGCCGTACGGCCCGGTGGCCACGCCCACCGCGACGGCGCCCGCGTGCCTGGCGCCCACGATGTCGCCGAGGTGGTCGCCGACGTAGACGCCCGCCCCCTGCTCGCGCAGCGCCTCGCCCTTGGTCTCCGCCCAGAGGTCGCCGGCCAGGGCGTCCGCGCGCAGCCCGGCGTGCTCCAGGTGCAGCCGGGCGTTCGGCTCGTACTTGCCGGTGATCACCGCGACCCGGCCGCCGTGCGCGCGGACCGCCTCGACCGCGGCGTGCGCGCCCGGCAGCGGCACGGTGGGGGCGAAGGCGTGCTCCCGGTAGAGCTCGCGGTAGCGCGTGACCACGGCCGGCAACCGCTCGGCCGGGAACCAGTTGGCCAGCTCCTCCAGCAGCGGCGGACCGAGCCGGGTGACCACCAGGTCGGCGTCGATGTGCGTGCCGGTCTCGGCGGAGAGCGCCACGTAGGTGGCCCGGATGCCGGGCCGGGTGTCCAGCAGGGTCATGTCGAGGTCGAAACCGACGGTGAGCGGGACTACCGGGGTGGAAGACATGCCGTCAGGCTATCCAACGGGGTGCACCGGGCCGGGGGTGCGCCGGGACCGGGGGGTGAGCGGGGACGGGCCCGCAAGGGAACGGGAGTGCGCAGGCGATTTGCCCCGGCTTCTCCACGGTATTTAGGTTTGCCTCAGCTAACTGCGAGAGAGAGCCATGACCGACACCACCGCGCCGGCCGCGAGGCCGGTCACCGCGCCCGGCCAACGGCGACTGCTGCGCCGTCGCGTCCGGTGGCTCGCCGCCGCCCTCGTCCTGCTGGCCGCCGCGGTGCTGCTGAGCCTCGCGGTCGGCAGCCGCACCATCCCCCTCGGCGACACCGTCGGCGCGCTGCTGCACGGCGGGGACACCCCCGACGCCGTGGTCGTCCGCGAGCTGCGGGTGCCCCGGACGGTGGTCGGCCTGGCGGTCGGCGCCGCGCTCGGCCTGGCCGGCGCCGTGATGCAGGGCATCACCCGCAACCCGATCGCCGACCCGGGCATCCTGGGCGTCAGCCAGGGCGCGGCGGCCGGCGTGGTGCTGGCGATCTCCGCCTTCGGCGTCTCCACCCTCACCGGTTACGTCTGGTTCGGCTTCGCCGGGGCCGCGCTCGCCGCGGTGCTGGTGTACGGCCTGGCCGGGCGCGGCCGGGGCGGCGCCACCCCGGTCAAACTGGCGCTGGCCGGTTCGGCGATGTCCGCGTTCATCGCCTCGCTCAACACCCTGGTGCTCACCACGGACGCCGCCGCGATGGACCGGTTCCGGTTCTGGCACGTCGGCTCGCTCTCCGGCCGCACCGCCGACGTCGCCTGGCAGCTGCTGCCGTTCCTGCTGGTCGGGGCGGTGCTGGTGGGCGCGGTGGCGCGCGGGCTGGACGCGCTGGCGCTCGGCGACGACACCGCCAAGGGGCTCGGCGCGAGGACCGGCGCCGTCCGGGCGGTCGGGGCGCTCGGCGCCACCGTGCTGACCGGCTCGGCGGTCGCCGCCGCCGGTCCCGTCGCCTTCGTCGGCCTCGCCGTCCCGCACGCCGCCCGCGCGGTGGCCGGCGCGGACCACCGCTGGGTGCTCGCCCTCTCCGCCGTGCTCGGGCCGGCGCTGCTGCTGTTCGCCGACGCGCTCGGCCGGGTGCTCTTCCCGCCGTCCGAGGTGCCCGCCGGGGTGATGACCGCGCTGGTCGGGGTGCCGGTGCTGGTCGCCCTGGTCCGGCGCCGGAGGGTGGTCGCGGCGTGACCGCCGTCGCCCTGCGGGGCTACACCGTGCTGCGCGCCGGGCGCGCCTCCTTCCTGCTGCACCGGCGCTCGGCGGGCGCCGCGCTCGGCCTGCTGGTGCTGCTCGCCGCCACCGTCGTCGCCTCGCTCTGCCTGGGCGAGTCCACCGTCTCCCCCGCCGAGGTGGTGAAGGTGGTGCTCGGCCGGCCGAGCCCGCACGAGCTGGTGGTCGGCGAGTTCCGGCTGCCCCGGGTGGTGGTCGGCCTGCTGGTCGGCACCGCGCTCGGGCTGGCCGGCGCGCTGATCCAGACCGTCGCCCGCAATCCGCTGGCCAGCCCCGACGTGGTCGGCGTCTCCTGGGGCGCCACCGCGACCGTGGTCGGCCTGCTGGCGTACGGCGTGGTCGGCGCCGCCGGGCAGGTGCCGTACGCGGCGGTGGCCGGCGGCCTGGTGGCCGGCCTGCTGGTGTACCTGCTGGCCTGGCGGCGCGGCCTGCACGCCCAGCGCTTCGTCCTGATCGGCATCGGGATCTCCGTCGCCCTCTCCTCGCTCACCTCCGTCTTCCTCACCAAGGGCGACGGCTTCCAGGCGCAGGCGGCGAAGGTCTGGATGACCGGCAGCCTCAACGGCTCCGGTTACGACCAGGCCGGGTGGCTCGCCCGGGTCCTGCTGGCCGCCGTGCCGGTGGCGCTGTGGGCCGCGCGGGCGCAGCGCTCGATCTCCTTCGACGACGCCACCGCCGTCGGCCTCGGCCTGCGGCTGGACCGGATCCGGCTCGGCATGGCGCTGCTCGGCGTCGTGCTCGCCTCCTGCGCGGCGGGCGCGGCCGGCCCGGTGGACTTCGTCGCGCTGATGGCCCCGCAGATCGCGCTGCGGCTGGCCCGCTCGGCGCAGATCCCGCTGTTGTGCTCGGCCCTGACCGGCGCGCTGGTCGTCGTCCTGGCCGACCTGCTGGCCCGGCGGCTGCTCGCGCCCACCGAGCTTCCGGTCGGCGTGGTGACCGGCCTGGTCGGCGCGCCGTACCTGATGTGGCTGCTGATCCGATCCCGCCGGGGGGCGTCGTCCTGATGGAACACCGCCCGATGACCGCTGGAGAACCGCCCACGACCGCCGCTGGAGGCCGCCGATGACCGCCGACCCCGCCCCCGGCCTCACCCCCGCTCCCGGCCTCACCCCCGCCCCCGGCCACCGTTTGGAGGCCCGGGGCCTGACGCTCGCCTACGAGGCGCGGACGGTCGTCGAGGGGCTGGACCTCGTCGTGCCGGACGGCCGGGTGACGGTGATCGTCGGCCCGAACGCCTGCGGCAAGTCGACGCTGCTGCGCGCGCTCGGCCGGCTGCTGAAGCCGGTCCGGGGCGCGGTGCTGCTGGACGGCGCCGAGCTGGCCCGCGTCCCGACCAAGCGGATCGCCCAGCGGATCGGGCTGCTGCCGCAGTCCCCGACCGCGCCCGAGGGCATCTCGGTGGCCGACCTGGTCTCGCGCGGCCGGCAGCCGCACCAGAGCTGGTGGCGGCAGTGGTCGGCGGAGGACGAGCGGGCGGTGGCCGAGGCGCTGGAGCGCACCTCCACCACGGAGCTGGCCGAGCGCAGCGTGGACGAGCTCTCCGGCGGGCAGCGGCAGCGGGCGTGGATCGCGATGGCGCTCGCCCAGGGCACGGACGTCCTGCTGCTGGACGAGCCGACGACCTTCCTGGACCTCGCGCACCAGGTGGAGGTGCTCGACCTGGTCCGGCGGCTCAACGTCGAACGCGGGCGGACGGTGGTCGCCGTGCTGCACGACCTCAACCAGGCCGCCCGGTACGCGGACCACCTGGTGGCGATGCGGGACGGCCGGATCGTCGCGCAGGGCGGGCCGCGCGAGGTGGTGACGGCGGAGCTGGTGCGGGAGGTGTTCGGGCTGGACTCGGTGGTCGTGCCGGACCCGGTGACGGGCACCCCGCTGGTCGTGCCGGGCGCGCCGTGGGCGGTGAAGACGGACGCCTAGCAGGCAATTCGGACATAATCGACGCGCCTGGAGCCCTGCCCGCTCCTGCCCTTCGTCCCGCCCGTTCGTTTCCGTCCGTTCGTCGTTTCCGTCTGTCCGTCCGTTCGTTCGTCCGTTCGTCCGCCCGTGCCCGAGGACCGCCGATGCCCCCGCTCACCCGCCGCACCCTGCTCGCGGGGCTCGGCGCCACCGCCCTCGCCGGATGCACCGTGCGGCACGCCACCCCACCCGTCGACACGGCCGCCGCCGCGGTGCCGCCCAGCCCGCCGCCGGTCCCCCCGGTCACCGTGAACACCGCCGTGGGGCCGGTCCTGGTACCGGGCGCGCCGATGCGCGTCGTCACCCTGGACACCGCCGAGTTCGACTCGGCGCTCACCCTCGGCATCACCCCCGTCGGGGCCGCCCTGGCCCCCCTGGACTCCGGCTTCCCCGACTACTGGCCGGCCTCCCGGCTGAGCGGGATCACCCGGGTCGGCGCGATCGGCGCCCCGGACCTGGCCACCCTGCGGGCGCTGCGGCCGGACCTCATCCTCTCCAACCAGGCCCGTGACGGCGCGCGGTACGACCAGCTGCGCGAGATCGCGCCGACCGTGCTCACCCAGGGCAACGGGGCCGCCTGGAAGGCGAACTTCCAGCTGCACGCCCAGGCGCTCAGCCGCCAGGACGCGGCGGCGGCGTTCGTCTCCTCGTACCAGCGGCACGTCTCGCAGGTGGTCCAGGCGCTCTCCGGCGCCAAGGCCTCGGGCCGGAAGGTCAGCCTGGTCCGCTTCGTCGAGGGCGGCGGGATCCGCCTGTACGGGAGGCAGAACTTCCCGGGGACGGTGCTGGCCGACGTCCAGCTGGGCCGCCCGGACGCCCAGAACACCGACCAGTCCGACGTCGAGATCCCCCTGGACCAGCTCGCCAGGGCCGACGGCGACCTGATCGTCCACGCCACCTACGGCGACCCCGGGCGGGCCGGCGCCACGGCGGCGCTGGCCGGCCCCGGCTGGCAGGCGCTCGGCGCGGTCCGGGCCCACCGCGCCTTCGAGGTGGACGACCAGCTCTGGTTCCAGGGCGCCGGCTACACCTGCGCCAACTACCTGCTGGCGGAGCTGCAGCGCCTCCTGGGCGCCTGAGCCGGCGTCAGTCCTCCTCGGTGCGCAGCTCCTCGGCGGACTCGCGGTAGGCGTCGGCGGCCCGCGCGAAGTAGTCGAAGAGGACGTCGAGCTGCTCCGGCGCGTAGCCGGCGAGGATCTCGCCGACCCGCCGCCGGGCCGGAGCGAGCACGCGGTCGAGGTCGGCGGGCCCGTCGACCGGTTCGACGATGACCTTGCGCCGGTCGCCGGGATCGGGTGCGCGGCGGACGTAGCCCGCCTGCTCCAGCCGGTCGATCAGGCGGGTGGTCGGGCCGGTGGTCAGGCCGGTGCGGGCGGCCAGCTCGCCGGGGGTCAGCGGCCCGGCCAGCTCCATGATGTTCAGCGCGTACAGGTCGGTGGCGCCGAGCGCGCACGCCTTGGCGCTCGCGTGGCCGTGGAGCATCACGGCGCTCAGGTACCGGCGGTAGACCGCACTCGCATCGGACGGCATGGACGTTGACACGGGCTCCCCCTCCCCTAATCTCTTCCTCAAGGAAGAGAAATCTTCGATGCAGTAACTTCTTCGGAGAAGTTACCACGGGAGGGGACCCGCCATGCCTGCCACCATCGACTCCACGGACGCCGCCGCCATCCGCGCCCTGCTGGACCGCAGCAGCGCCGCCTGGGCGAACGGCGACGGCACCGCCTACGGCGCGTGCTTCACCGAGGACGCCACCGACGTCACCTACGTCGGCACGGTCTACCGGGGCGGCGACGAGATCGGCCGCGCCCACCAGGCGCTGTTCGACAGCTTCCTCAAGGGCACCGCGCTGACGGTCGAGATCACCGAGCTGCGCCCCCTCGGCCCGGACGCCGCGATCGCCGTCACCCGCGGCGACGTCGCCAAGCGCGGCGCCCGCCCGAAGCGGCTCGGCAAGCTCGCCACCTACACGGTGGTCCGGGAGGCGGACGGCTCCTGGCGGATCGCCGCCGTCCAGAAGACGCAGCGCAAACCGCTGATGGAGGCGCTCTCCTTCCGGTTCCGGCCCATGACCCGGCCGGCCTGATCCGCCGGCGCGCTCCGGGCCCGCAGAGCCGCGGCCCCCGCGCTCACTCCGGAGCGCGGGGGCCGCGGGCGTCCTGGCCGCGGAAGGGTCAGGAGAGCAGGCCGTCGTAGTCCGGCAGCTTGAAGGTGCGCTCGGCGTGGCCGCCGTCGAGGTCGGTCCAGTTGTTGCCGACGCTGGCGATGATCGTGTAGCCCTCGTTCTCGACCTTGACCCGCTCGTCGGTCTTGTACTGCTGGACCGGCTTGAAGAGGTCGCACAGGGCGCGGCCGTGGAGCTCGTCCACGGTGTAACCCGCCTTCTCCAGGCTGTACCGGGTGACGGGGGCGATGAAGTCGACCCGTGCGGTGACGAAGATGATCGCGACGCCGCGCGCGTGGGCGTACTGCGCCAGCTCCACCACCGGCTTGATGCCCTGCATCGTGATCGGGTGGAAGTGCGTCGCCAGGGTCGTGTTGTCGATGTCGAAGACGATCGCGGGCGCCTCGTCCGACGCTCCGGCGGCCGTGCGCTGCTCGACGTACGCACGGGCCGGCGCGATGGCGGCGGTGACGTCGGCGAGCCACTGCTGCTCGGTCACCGCGCCGCCGCTCGTCGTGACGGCGGCGGGCGCCGCGGCAGCCGGGGTGGCCGGGGCGGCCGGGGCGGCGACCGCGGGGGCGGCCAGGCCGGTGGTGATCGCGACCGTCAGGGCCGCGGTGGTGACGAGCTTCGCCTTGATGCTCATGTGGGGGAGCAGGCCTCTCCGTAGGGGAACGTTCGACGCACGTGGGTCGGCGAGAACGTACTGCAACCTACGGCGGAGGCCAATACCCGCGGGTAACAAACAGGGGAAAGGCGGACGAACAGCTGAGCCGGACTCAACCGTCGTGGTCGGCGGCGGCGTTGAGGGAGGTGATCAGCGAGCCCAGTCTGGAGTTCCAGTCCTGCGAGGTCCGCCCGTCGATGGCGTGCTTCTTCGCGAGGTCCCGGACGGTCCGCTGGGCGTTCTTCAACTCCTGCGCGGCGTCGTCCGGTTGACCCTCGTTGAGGCGGGCCGCGGCGTCGTCCAGGGAGTGCAGCAGGTCGACCTGACGGTCGCGCTCCTTGCCGACCTGGGTCTGCGCGACGGCCTGGCGCAGGGCGTTCAGCTGGACGGCCGGGCTCTGGGCGCGCGGCGGGGCCGGGGTGGCCGGCGTGGTGGGGGCCGCGGCCGTGGTGGTGGGCGCGGCCGGCGTGGTGGGGGCGGCCGACGTCGGGGCGGTCGCCACGGTCTGCGACGGTTTGGGGGCGGCGGTCGGCTTCGCCGGGTCGTCGAAGGCGGTGAGCGCCAGCATCGCGGCGCCGGCGATGCCGACCAGGCCGAGGGCCCCGAGGACGAGCGGCTTGCGCCGGCTCTCCCGCTCCGGGGCGGCGGGCTCCCGGTCGAAGGACGGCGAGCCGAACGGCGGCCGCGCCGGGATCGGCGCCATCACCGAGGTGGCGGCCTGGACCGGCCCGGGCGGCACCGGCACCGGCGGCAGCAGCTGGGTGGCCTGGCCGGCCGAGGCGCCGGCCAGCAGCTCGCCGGTCGGGTCGCCGACCACCAGCCCGGGTATGCAGGCGAGCAGCTCGGCCCGGGCGGTCGCGGCGTCCGCCGGGCGGTCGGCCGGGTTCTTGGCGAGCAGCCGCAGCACCGCCGCGTCCAGCGCCGCCGGCACCCCGGCCCGGTGCGCCGACGGCGGCAGCGGGGCCTCGCTGACGTGCTTGAACGCGATCGCCACCGGGGTCTCGGCGGTGAACGGGGTCGCCCCGGTGAGCATCTCGGTCAGCACGCAGCCGACCGCGTACAGGTCGGTGCGGCCGTCCAGCTCGGACGCCGTGGCCTGCTCGGGCGAGAGGTAGGCCGCCGTGCCGAGCACCGAGGCGGTCTGGGTGAGGTTGTTGGAGGAGCCGGCCCGGGCGATGCCGAAGTCGACGACCTTCACCCCGCCGTCGTCGGTGATCATGATGTTGCCGGGCTTGATGTCCCGGTGCACCAGGCCGGCGCCGTGCGCCACGGTCAGCGCCTCGCAGACGGCCGCCGCGATGCCGACCGCCCGCTCGACCGGCAGGCCGGGCTGCTGGGCGAGCACGGTGGCCAGCGAGCGGCCCTGCACCAGCTCCATGACGATGTACGGCGAGCCCTCGTCCACGCCGGAGTCGAAGACCATGACGATCCGCGGGTGGACCAGCATCGCCGCGTGCTGCGCCTCGCGGCTGAACCGCTCGGCGAAGCGCGGGTCGTCGGCGAGGCCGCCGTTGAGGAC
Organism: Kitasatospora sp. NPDC127111; assembly: GCF_042677465.1. Classification (NCBI taxonomy): domain Bacteria; kingdom Bacillati; phylum Actinomycetota; class Actinomycetes; order Kitasatosporales; family Streptomycetaceae; genus Kitasatospora; species Kitasatospora sp. NPDC127111. Next base: position 99,771 of record NZ_JBHXTG010000002.1, on the reverse strand, counting down.
CTTGACGGCCACCTGGCGGCCCAGGACGTGGTCCACGCCCCGCCAGACGGTGGCCATCCCGCCGACGCCGAGTAGCTCGACGAGTTCGTAACGCCCGTTGAGCGCCCGTCCGATCACCTGGAACTCCCCTCACGTGCCCTGCCCGGGGTCCCGGACCGCCTCGTGCACCTGTGCACGATAGCCGCCGACGCCAACGGGCTCCGGAGGTGTGTCCGCCGCCACACCCTGCGGGGGCACCCGCAGGCTGCCGTACCGCTGCATCCGCTGCCAGCGCAGCCGGGAGCCGGCCAGTGCCGTGAACACCGACTGGATCACCACCAGGTACATCAGCTGCCGGTAGACGAACTGCTGCAGGGGCAGGCTCCACAGCGGGCCGAGCCGCTCCTTGTCCAGCCGGAACGCGTACCCGCCCATCAGCAGCTGGAGCAGCAGGAACGCGGCCCAGAGACCGATGATCCGCACCGGGTCGAGGAAGGCCAGCCCGTACAGCGCGAAGACGTCCACCACCGGGGCCAGCAGCGGCAGCAGCACCTGGAAGGTCAGCAGGTAGCCGAGGCCGCGGCGGCCCAGCTTGCCCGCCTGGCCGCCCTGGCGCAGCGCGCCGCGGTGCTTCCACATCGCCTGCAGGGTGCCGTAGCACCAGCGGTAGCGCTGCCGCCACAGGGCGGAGAGCGAGGCCGGCGCCTCGGTCCAGGCCTTGGCGCGCTCCTCGTAGACGACCCGCCAGCCGTCCCGGCAGAGCGCCATGGTCAGGTCGGTGTCCTCGGCCAGGGTCTCGTCACCGACGCCGCCGACCGCGAGCACCGCCGAGCGGCGGAAGGCGCCGACCGCGCCCGGGACGGTGGGCATGCACTCGGCGAGGTCGAACAGCCGGCGGTCCAGGTTGAAGCCGACCACGTACTCGATGTGCTGCCAGCGGCCGAGCAGGCCGCCCCGGTTGACCACCTTGGCGTTGCCGGAGACGGCGCCCACCGACGGGTCGGCGAAGGGCTGCACCAGCATCCGGACGGCGTCCGGCTCGAAGACGGTGTCACCGTCGACCATCACCAGCAGCTCGGCGCGGGCGGCGGCGATGCCGGTGTTGAGGGCGGCCGGCTTGCCCGCGTTCTGCTGCCGGATCACCCGGACGTAGGGCAGTCGCAGCGACTCCACCAGGTCGGCGGTGCCGTCGGTCGAGCCGTCGTCCACCACGATGATCTCGACCGGGTGGTCGGAGGCGAGCAGCGAGCGGACGGCCGCCTCGATGCCGGCCGACTCGTTGTAGGCGGGGACGATCACGCTGACCGGCTCGGTGACCGGCGGGCCCCACGGGTTGCGGCGGCGCAGCTTCTTGTGCCGGCGGGCGGCGACCAGGACGGCGGCCGCGCGCAGCACGCTGACCGCGCCCGCCGCGTACAGCAGCCAGCCCAGCACGGTCAGCGTCCAGTCGCCGGTGCGCAGGACCTGGATCAGGGCGAGGCCCTGCCAGTGCTCGGCGCCGGTGGCCGGGTGGACCGGGTCGGGCAGGCCGACCGACTCGCTGACCGTGGTGAAGCGGAAGCCGCGCGCCTTGAGCCTGGGGAGCAGGCCGTCCAGTGCGGCGACGGTCTGCCAGCGGTTGCCGCCGGCGTCGTGCAGCAGCAGGATCCGGCCCTCGTCGCCGGCCCCGGCGGAGGCCGCGTCGATGATCTCGTCCACGCCCGGGCGGCGCCAGTCCTCGCTGTCCCGGGTGGTGAGCACGGTGAGGTAGCCCTCGCGGCCGGCCTGCCGGACGGCGGACCAGGCCGGGTCGTCCAGCGCCTCGGCGGTGGACGAGTACGGCGGGCGCAGCAGCGAGCTGGTCACCCCGGCGGCGCCGGCCAGGGTCAGCTGGGTCTCGCGCAGCTCCAGCGAGCGGCGCCACTCCGGCTGGGTGCCGAGGTCGGTGTGGGTGAAGGTGTGCACGCCGATCTGATGGCCCTCGGCGACGATCCGGCGGACCAGGTCGGGGTGGGCGGCGGCCTGGGTGCCGACCACGAAGAAGGTGGCGTGCACGCCGTTGCGGCGCAGGGTGTCCAGGACCTCCGGGGTCCAGCGCGGGTCCGGGCCGTCGTCGAAGGTCAGCGCGACGGTGCCGGGCTTCGGGCCGGCGCTGCGGGGCTGCGGGCCGGCCGCGTCGATCACCGGGCCGCCGGTGCGGATCTCCTCGGGAACGGTCGCCGCGCCGGCCGGGCGGGCGTCCTGGTCGGGGCGGTGGTCGAAGAGGTGCTGGGTGTAGCCCTGGAGCACCAGGGTGGCGGCGAGGGTGAGCAGCAGGGCGCTCAGCAGCAGCCAGTGGGTGCGCAGCGGGCCCTGGCGGACGACGCCGCGCCGGCCGCGTCGGGGGGCCGGCGCGACGGCGCGGCCGGGACGGCCGACTCTCCGGCGGCGGGAAGTGCTCACGGGGGTGCTTTCGGGAGGGCCTGAGCGGGTGCCGGGGGGGGGGCGGGCACCCTCTCAGGGGGTCGGGGACGGCTTGCCGGCCTTGCCGCCGGTGTTGCCGGAGTTGCCCGGCGCGTCGGTGGGGCGGCCGTGGCCGGGGGTCGGGGCGGCGGTGGGGGCACCGGTGGCGTTCCCGTTGCCGTTCCCGCCGGGGGTGGCGGCGGGCGGCGGCGCGGACGGACCGGCCGCCGGGGCGGGCGGCCTCGTGGTGGCCGTCTCCGGGGTGCTGTTGCGGTGATCGGGTGCCGTCGCGCGCGCCGAACCGGGCTGGACGCTGTCCGGCCCTGGCGTGCCGGTGATCGTCGGCTCCGGGTCCGGGGGCTGCTCGGCGGGCGCGGGCGCGGCGGCGCTCGGCGCCGCCGGCAACGGCAGGAAGGGCGCGTTGACGGTGGGGCCGCCGAGCACCGTGCTGGCCAGCAGCACCAGGTAGCCGGCGGCCGGCACGGCGAGCACCAGGCCGAGGCGGCGGACCCGCCGCTGGCGGCGGCCGGAGGAGTCCACGAACACCGGGGGGGCGGTGGTCTCGGCTGCCTGTTCGGAAGGAAAGGCGGCCGGGGAACCGGGCAGCGGATCCCCGGCCGCCGGCTCGTGGTCGTACAAGGCGACGGTCACGGTCGGTCCAGGTCTGTCGATCGGGGTGCGGCCCGCCCGACTGCGGGCGGACGGGCCGCACAGGGTCCGGTCCCGGCCGGACCGGGGGCGCGTCCGGGGTGCGCCTGCCGGTCCGGCCGGGGCCGGCCGGGCGGACGGCGGGCACGGGGGAGCCGACCGGCCACCCGGGGTCTGTGGGGTGGAGCGGGGTACTGCGGGTGGTGCGGTGGTGCGGTGGTGCGGTGGTGCGGTGGTGCTGGTGTTGCGGGTGGTTCGGTCCGGATGGGCGGCGGGCCCGGGGGGATTCGCCCGCCGCCCATCCGGAGTTCTCGGGGTTACCTCTTGGGTGAGGCTTCGACCGGCTTGTCCGTGAGGTCCGGCTTCGGGTGGACCTCGGGGAGCGTCGGCACGACGGGCACGGGCGGGGTGGTCGCCGTGGCCTTGCCGCCGGTACCGCCGCTCCTGCCGTCACCACCGCCGGTGTTGCCGCCGGTGGTGCCGTTCGCGTTGCCGTTGGTGCCGTCGTTGCTGCTGCGGGGCTGCGGGGTGGCGCCCAGGCGGTCGTCGTCGCTCGCCCGCCGGAGAACCTCCCCGCAGTACTCCTCCACCTTGTCCGGACCGCCGGCCGCCGCGACCAGCGCGCCGAACTGCGGGTCCGTGACCAGCGTGCGCGGGCGCTCGCCCTTGCCCGTCCGGTCGGTGAACCCCCGGCAGAGGGCGATCTGGGCACTCGGAACCGACCCGCCCCTGGCCTCGCCGGAGGCCGGGGCACCCGGCGACGAGGGCTTCGCCGCCCCGGTCGACGGCTCCGCGGCCGACGGGGCGCCGGTGGACGGCCCGAAGGCGGGCTGCCGCGCTCCCGGGCCACTGCCCGGCGTACCGGACCCGGCCGCCGGAGCGGACGTGCCGGCCACCGTCGGCTGGTGGTCCGACCCACCGGACCCGCCGAGCGGGGACGGCAGGTTGCCCGTACCGGCCGCGACCGCGACGCCACCGAGCGCGGTGGCGCCGAGCACGACGGCAACGGCCTTCGTGCTGAAGGCCCTGGCCAGCGTGGCGGTTGCCATCGATCGTCTCCGGACGGGTGAAGCGGATACAGCGGGGGCGGGCGCGAGACGAGCCTCCCGGAACGCGGCCAGGGCCGCCTCCTCCCCGGCCAGTTCGCCCGCCACCGCAGGAGCGGCGGCCGCCGCCAGCACGTGGGCCACTGCCGTGTGCCCGGTCCTGGCGTCCGGTCCGGTGAGCGAGGCCTCCTGCCCGGCCGACGGTCCGCCCACGGCGCCGCCGAGCAGTTGCTCGGCCGTGTCGGGGTCGATCCGGCGGGATCGGTTGGTGCTCATCTCATGTCCTTCAGCGTCGCGGCCCGGTGTTCTGTCACACCCTGCGCAGAATTTTTTTTCCCGGCTCTTCCGGCCCCCCGGTCGGCGGCTCTGCGGGGGGCCGGAGCACCCCGCGAACCGGCTCGTCCCGTGGACGGCTGGGCCGGCTGCCCGGTCGGCCCAGTCGCCGGCTGCTGCGCCGGAATCCCCACCCCGCCGGGGAAGGACTGCTCCAGCAGCTTGGCCAGCCGGCGCAGCCCCCGGTGGGCCGCCATCCGCACGCTGCCGGACCGCTTGCCGAGCACCTGGGCGGCGCTCTCCGCGTCCAGCTCCATCACCACCCGCAGCAGCACCGCCTCCGCCTGGTCCCGCGGCAGCCGGGAGATCAGCGCCAGCGCGTCCGAGGTGCCGACGGCGGTCAGGGCCGCGCCCGCGGTGTCGTCCCCGGCGGCCAGCTCGGACAGGTACTCGAACGGCAGGTCCGCGACCGGGCGGCGGCGCCGGGCCCGCAGGTGGTCCAGGGCCCGGTTGCGGGCGATGGTGGCGGCCCAGCCACGGAAGCCGTCCCCGTCCCCGGAGAAGGTGCGCAGGTCACGGGCGATCTGCAGCCAGGCTTCGGAGGCGATGTCCTCGGCGTCCTGGACGTCCTCGGGCCGGCCGCCGACCAGCACCCGGAGGTAGCGGAGCAGGCCCGGCTGGACGCTGCGGAACAGCAGCCGGAACGCCTCCTCGTCGCCGTTCTGGGCGGCCCGCACCGCCTCGGAGAGGTCGGCCGGGGCGCCGCCCGGGGCGGACGGGGGGTCTGGGTTCGGCACCGGTCCGGACCGGCCGGCGGGCCTGTCGCTGCCCGCTCCGGGGCGTTCTGCACTCTGCACCCGCCACATGATGCGCCATCCGGGCGACTCCGTCCGACACACCGGTGCCGCGGACGCCCCCGCCCCTGCCCGCCGCGCCCCCGGAGCCGGGCGGGTCCGGACCCGAGCGGGCCGCCGGGAGTCCGCGGACGGGCCCTTGGTCCCGCGGATCGCCGGCCTTCGTCCACGGCCCCGGCGGGCCCCGCTGCCTACCGTGGAAAGCGGCCGGGCGGTCCGGACGAACCCCCCGCCCCTGCGGCCCCACCAGCCCCGACCGCTCGTGTCCGCCCCCCGGCGCGAGCCGCGCCCCGACGCGCCCCGGCCGTCCCCACCGGCCGCCCGCCGCCCCGGACGAGCGCCCACCGGACGTTCTGCCTCCCCGACGAGACGCACTGGGCGCTGCTCGGCCTGGTCGACCGGCACGTCGACGGCCGGGTCCGCTCCACCTTCGACCTCAGCCCGGGCTTCCTCTCCGCCGAGGACCACCGCTTCCACGCGGTGCGCTGCCTGGACACGCCGGGCCGCGAGCTCTGGTCCTTCGACCGTACCGGCCGGTGAACCCGCAGGCCGGGGGCGGTGTCACGGTGCCCGCCGTGACAACTGTCATGCGGATCCCGCAACGGACGGCACTGCGCTGGCGGAGGGTCGGACCGGAAGAGTGGAGGCACGACGCGGGCACCGGCCCGCGGCCGAGCAGCCAGTCCGGGGAGGACCCACCGTGAGCCAGACCATCAGCGCCCCCGCCGCCGTCACCACCGTCGAGGCCGCCGGGGCGCCGGGCCGGGCCGGCTCCGCGTTCGGCCCGCTCGTCCTGGACGTCGCCGTCCCGCTGGCCGGCTACTACCTGCTGCACTCCGCCTTCGGGATGAGCGAGTTCGCCGCCCTCGCCTGGAGCGGGGCCGTTCCGGCCGTGCGGACCGTGCTCGGCCTGGTCCGCGAGCGCAGGCTCAACCTCTGGGCCTCGATGATGCTCGGCGTCAACGTCCTCGGCCTGGCGCTGACCACCGTCACCGGGGACGCCCGGCTGATGCTCGCCAAGGACGGCGCGCTCAGCGGCGGTCTCGCCCTGGCGGTCCTCGTCTCCGCGCTGATCGGCCGGCCGATGATGTCCCCGGCGCTGATGCCCTTCGCCACCAAGGGCGACCGGGCCCGCTCGGCGGCCTGGCAGCGGCTGGCCGGGGGCCGGGCGGCCGGGTCCCGCGCCTTCCGCCGCCACGAGCGGCTGTTCTCCGGCATCTGGGGCACCGCCCTGCTGACCGAGTGCGCGGCCCGGGTGGTCGGCGCCTTCACGCTGCCGGTGTCCACCATGGCCTGGCTCTCCACCGTGTTCCTGGTGACGGCGATCGCCGCCGGCTCGGTGCTCGGCCAGATCGCCGCCGACCCGATGGAGAAGCTGGTCAGCGCCGAGACCGCCGAGCCGTCCGCCCGCTGACGCCCGGTCACCCGCCCGAGGAACCATCCGGCCGCCCCGGGAGTCGTGATAACGAGGGGGTAACGGACCCCCGGCAAGAAACGGGGATCTGATGAGCCGGACGCACACGCCGACCACCACCGAGGACCGCGCCCTGGTCTGGGACGGCTGCCTCAACGTCCGCGACCTCGGCGGCCTGCGCACCACCGACGGCGCCCGCACCGCCCACCGCGCGATCGTCCGCGCCGACAACCTGGACCGCCTCACCGCCGAGGGCTGGGACGCCCTCCTCGACCACGGCATACGCACCGTCGTCGACCTGCGCGACCTCGCCGAGCACAAGCCGCTCCTCCCGCTCCCCGACGGCGTCGAGCTGATCCGCGTCCCGCTGGACGAACTGGCCGGCTCCGCCTGGTGGGAGACGTACGGGAAGCTGGACGGCACCCCGCTCGCGCTCCGCCCGTACCTGGACCACTGCCCGCACGCCGCCGCCCGACTGGTCACCACCGTCGCCGGCGCCCGCCCCGGCGGCGTGGTCGTGCACTGCGGCGCCGGCCGTGACCGCACCGGACTGGCCGCCCTCCTGCTGCTCGCCCTCGCGGGCACCGAGCCGGACGAGATCGTCGCCGACTACCTGCTGAGCGCGCCCAACGTCCGCCCGCTGTACGGCATGCTCGGCCTGCCGGACCAGTACCGCCGGATCGACGCGGTGCTCGCCGAGGCCGGCACGACCGCCGAGGCCGCCGTGCACGCCGCCCTCGACGGCTTCGACCCGGCCGGCTACCTGCTCGCCGCCGGCGTCGACCCGGCCGCCCTGGCCGCCGTCCGCGCCCGGCTGCTGGGCCTGTAGCAGCTCGCGTTCGCCGGGCACCCGGCACCTCGGCCTCCGGCCGGGTCAGGGCCCGCGTGCCCCGCGCGACTCCCCCGGCCCGCCGGGCCGTCCGGACCCGCTCTGGCAGACTATGGGCGTGATCTTCCGTACCGCCACCCGCCAGGACCTGCCCGCCGTCATCGCCCTGCTCGCCGACGAGGACCGGGTGATCGACCCGGCCGACGTGGTGGTCGACGAAGCCTACGCCCGCGCCTTCGCGGCCGTGGACGCGGACGCCCGCAACGAGCTGATGGTGCTGGACGAGGGCGACGGCACGGTGCTCGGCTGCCTCCAGCTCACCTACATCCCCGGGCTCGGCCGGCACGGCGAGGAGCGCGCGCTGGTCGAGGCGGTCCGGGTCCGCGCGGACCGCCGGGGCGCCGGCCTCGGCCGCGAGCTGCTGACCCGCGCGATCGCCCGGGCCCGGGGGCGCGGCTGCACGCTGGTCCAGCTGACCAGTAACAAGCGCCGCGGCGACGCCCATCGCTTCTACGCCTCGCTCGGCTTCGCGCGCAGCCACGACGGGTTCAAACTGGCACTCTGACCGGCCCGTTGGACCCGGCGGGTCCGGCGGGCTCGGCGGGCTCGGCGGGCTCGGCGGCGAAAATCGTTCGCCCACCGCCGGGGCGGCCGCGATACTCGGCCGCATGGTGGACTTCTCCGATTTCGACACCCGCAACTACCCGACCGTGGACGTCCGCACCGGCTACGCCCGATGGGTGGAGACCTACGAGCGCACCGTCGAGGACGCCATGGACCTCGCCGTGCTCGACCGGCTCACCACCCCCGCCTGGGCGGAGGTCACCCGCGCCGCCGACCTCGGCTGCGGCACCGGCCGGACGGGCGCCTGGCTCCGCGCGAAGGCCGCCGCCGGCCTGGTGCTGGACGGCGTGGACCTCACCCCCGAAATGCTGGCGGCCGCCAAGGAGAAGGGCGTCCACGACAGCCTCACCGAGGCCGACGTCGCCGCCACCGGGCTCCCGGGCGGCGGCTACGACCTGGCGATCTCCTCGCTGATCGACGAGCACCTCGCCGACCTCGGCCCGCTCTACCGCGAGGCCTTCCGGCTGGCCCGCCCGGGCGGCCGCTTCGTCCTGGTCGGCCTGCACCCGTACTTCATCATGGCGGCCGGCATGCCCACCCACTTCACCGGCACCGACGGCGAGGACATCGCCATCACCACCCACGTCCACCTGGTCTCCGACCACCTGACCACCGGGCTGGCGGCCGGCTGGACCCTGGTGGAGATGGCCGAGGCGGTGGTGGACGACACCTGGATCGCGCTGAAGCCGAAGTGGGAGAAGTACCGCAGCCACCCGGTCTCCGCCGCCTACGTCTGGGAGAAGCAGGCCTGACGGACGCCGGACGGAGCCCAACTCGGAACATCGTCAACTGATGGTTGACGACCCTCGGGTCGACAACCTACGGTTGACGCATGGAGAATCCGATCGTTCCCAAGACCACACCGCTGCGCCTCGACGACCTGATCGAGGCCATCAAGAAGGTGCACACCGACGCGCTCGACCAGCTCTCCGACGCGGTCATCGCGGCCGACCACCTCGGCGAGCTGGCCGACCACCTGATCGGCCACTTCGTCGACCAGGCCCGCCGTTCCGGTGCCTCCTGGACCGATATCGGCCGCAGCATGGGCGTCAGCAAGCAGGCCGCCCAGAAGCGGTTCGTCCCCAAGGACCCGGGCACGCCCGCCGACCTCGACCCCGGCCAGGGCTTCAGCCGGTTCACCCCGCGGGCCCGGCACGTCGTGATGGCCTCGCAGGAGGAGGCCCGGGCGGCCGGCAACGCCGAGATCGGCACCGGGCACCTCCTGCTCGGCCTGCTCGCCGAGCCGGAGGGCCTCGGCGTCAAGGCGCTGGCGGCCCAGGGCGTCACCCCGGGCGCCGTACGGGAGGCGGTGACCGCCGTCCTGCCGGCCGCCGCCGAGGAGGTCCCCGGGCTGATCCCCTACGACGCCGAGGGCAAGAAGGTGCTGGAGCTGACCTTCCGCGAGGCGCTCAAGCTGGGGCACAACTACGTCGGCACCGAGCACATCCTGCTGGCGCTGCTGGAGCAGGAGAACGGCGCCGGCGTGCTGACCGACCTCGGCGTGGACAAGCCCGAGGCCGAGACCTTCACCGCGGAGGCGGTCGCCGCGTACATCGCGGCGCGCGCCGAGTCGACGGCCTGAGCCGGGGCGCGCCGCCCCGGGGCGGCGTCACCGGTGCTGCGGGGCACCGGAGTTCCGGAGCCCCGCGGCACGCCCCGCGCCCCGCGCCGCGGTCACGGGCGCGGCAGCGGGCTCAGAAGCCGGACACGTGGGTCGTGATGATCCGCACCCGGCCGTCGGCGGCCGCCTCGTTCGCCGCCCGCAGGCGCAACGACCGGGCCGGCCCGAGGAGTTCGAGGGCCTCCTCGTCCGTGACCCAGCGGTAGTCGTCCAGCTCGCCGGCCGGGACGGTCACGGGGGTGCCGTCCGGGACGGTGCCGAAGTCGAAGAGGAAGTGCTCGGCCGGGTGGTCGAGTTCGCCGGACGGGTGGGTCCAGGAGATGGCCAGCAGGTCGCCGGCCGGCCGGACCAGCCCGGTCTCCTCGGTCAGCTCACGCGCCGCGCACTCGGCCGGTCCCTCGCCGAGGTCGATCGTGCCGCCCGGGAACTGCCAGTGCTCCCGGTACCCGGCCTTCACGATCAGGATCCGCCCCGAGGCGTCCCGCAGGACGCAGCCGGCGGCCGCGTAGACCCGTGGCAGGGACGCCAGCCACTCTTCCTTGGACTTCAACGGCTCGGCCGACACGCGGTCCTCCTCCGGCGCAGGGGCAACTGCGCCCCACTCTGCCATCCCCCGGCCGGCGGCCGGGGTCGGCGAGCTCATCGCCCCCGCCGGAGGAATTCTCCGGCAATCCGCCGGCAGGCCGATGAGCCGGGCCCGCCGCGCCGGTCCAACCTCCGTGAACACCGACCGGGAAACCCCCCTGCCCCCGGCGCTGACGTGTGACGTCGGCGCCCTCACCGCCCCCGACCTGGCCGTGGTCGACGCGCTCGCCCGGCTGCGGCTGGCGGCCGCCCGGCACGGCGTCCGGGTCCGGCTGGAGAACGCGAGCGGCCCCCTGCGGGAGCTGCTCGCGTTCAGCGGCCTCGGCTGCGTGCTGCCGGTCGAGGACGCCGGACCACCCGGCTCCGAACCGCTCGACTTCGGGCCGCCCGGCTCCGAACCAGCCGGCTTCCGTCCGGTCGGCTCCGAACCGGCCGGCTTCCGTCCGGTCGGCCGCGGGCTACTCGGCTTCGAGCCGGGGCGGGAGGCCGAAGAGCGGGAAGAGCACGTCGGTGTCGAGGAAGTTGGTGAGCCCGGTGATCCGGCCCGCTGACACCTCCGGCACGATCAGCGCCCACGGCTCGTGCCCGCCCGCCGGGCTCGGCCGGTACTGCCCGAACGCCGGAACACCGTTGGCCCGCACCGGAACCAGCCGCGAACCGCGGCAGCCGCACCCCGGGCCGAGCATCCAGGCGCGCAGTTCCTCCCGCCCCCGCAGCCACATCTCGTACGGCGGCATGTTCAGCGTGACGTCCTCGTGCAGCAGCGCGGCCAGCCCCTCCATGTCGTACGCCTCGAAGGCCGAGACGTACCGGGCGAGCAGGGCCTGGTGCTCGTCGTCCAGTGCGGGCGCCGTCCGCGCCGCCGGGGCGTCCGCCGCGAGCACCGCACGGGCCCGCTGGAGCGCGCTGTTGACCGAGGCCACCGTGACCCCCAGCAGTTCCGCGACCTCGGCGGCCTTCCAGCCCAGCACCTCGCGCAGGATGAGCACGGCCCGCTGACGGGGCGCCAGCCGCTGCAGCACGGCCACGAACGCCAGCCGGACCGACTCGCGCTGCGCGGCCACCTCGGCCGGGTCCCCCGTCTCGGGCAGGACCCGGCCGTCCGGCGCCGGGCCGATCCAACTCACCTCGGGCAGCTGGGCGTCGGACGCGGTCGCCACGGTGGACGGGCCCGCCAGGTCCATCGGACGGGCCCTGCTGTTGCGGCCGTTCAGCGCGTCCAGGCAGACGTTGGTGGCGATCCGGTACAGCCAGGAGCGCAGCGCCGCCCGCCCCTCGAACCCCCGGTGGCCGCGCCAGGCCCGGACCATCGTCTCCTGCACCGCGTCCTCGGCCTCGAAGACCGAGCCGAGCATGCGGTAGCAGTAGCCCGTCAACTCCGTCCGGTACCGCTCCAACCGGAGCTCGACCGGCTCCTCCGTCATCAGGTCGGCCATGCCGCGCCCCCGTGTGCTGCCCCGAGCGAATGATCGCCCCGAAACGTACCGCAGACCACCGACGGCGGCGCTACTGCGACTGCTCCCCGTACTCCTGGCCGGAGCCGAAGGAGGTGGTCACGATCTCCCACACCTTCGGGAACTCGCGGCCGGAGACGTCCGTCGGGTTCAGCGAGTAGACCACCTTGCGGCTGAGGTCCCTGGTCGCGAAGACACCGCTGGTGAAGCCGGGCCGGGAGCCGGTCTTGCCCCAGACCACGACGCCGTTGGGCAGGGTGGCGCGCATCAGGCCCTTGCTGAAGCAGGCGTGGCCGGCGGTCGGGCCGATCTCGCAGTTCTTGTTGTGCCGGTTGGGCACGTCCGGGACGTCGAACAGCTCGGCCTGCTGGGCGGGCGGCAGCAGCCGGCCGCGGAGCAGCGCGGTCATGAACCGGTCCAGGTCGGCGGCGGAGGAGATCATGCCGCCCTCCGCCCACGGCCAGGGGCTCTGCTCGGTGACGTCGACCCGCTGCTTCCCGCCGTCCGGGCCGGGGAGGTCCAGGTAGCCGTGCGCGTGCGGGCCGGGCAGGGTGACGTCGTCGCGGTCCGGGACGGCGGTGTCGCGCAGGCCGAGCGGGCGGACGATCCGGTCCCGCACCTCCTGGGCGAAGGTCCGGCCGGCGACCTTCTCGATCACCATCCCGGCGACGAAGGTGTTGATGCCGTTGTACTGCTGCGCGGTGCCGGGCGCGAAGCCCATCGGCTGCCGGACGGCGTCCGCGACCACCTGCGCCGGCGTCCAGGAGTCCGCCCGGTGCGCGGCGAACCAGCCCTCGCCGCCGTCCCCGGAGGTCAGGCCGCCGCCACCGGGCAGACCGCTGGTGTGGTCGAGCAACTGGCCGACGGTGACCGGCGGGTAGGACGCCGGGAGCAGCCCGGGCAGGTACTGCTGGACGGTGCCGTCCAGGTCGAGCCGGCGCTCGGCGGCGAGCTGCAGCACCACGGTGGCGGTGAAGACCTTGGAGATGCTGCCGATCCGGAACCGGGCGTCCGCCGGGACGTCGGCCCCCGCGGTGCCGGTCCACCGGCCGCCCCGGCCGTCCACCCGGACCAGCGCGCCGGTGACGCCCTCGCTCGGCAGGCCGTCGAGCGTCTTCGCCAGGGCGGCCCGGTCCAGCGGGGCGGCCGGGCGGAGGGCGGCCACCGCACCCGCGTCGCCCGCCGGGCGGTCGGCCGCCAGGGCCGGTGTCGCGACGCCCGCGCCGACCGCGGCCAGCAGGGCGCCGGCGACGGCGAGGGTGGTCCAACGGCGGTCACGCTGAGGGGTGTTCATCGGGATGCTCTCCAACGGTGGCTCGTCCTGGGCGCTTTCCGCGCGTCGTCGTGCTGTTCCGGGAACGAGTCTGTTGGAGTGCGGCGCACCGGCCATCCGGGGCGGCCCCCCAGGCACCCCGGAGCCGACCCCGGGGCTTCTCGGGGTCGGCTCCTGAACTGGCGTCAGGGTGGGAGCGGCGAGCCGGCGCCCAGCCCTCGGTGGCCGGAGGGCCCGCTCAGTGCGCGGAGTGCTTCTCCGCGCCGCGGTGGCGGTGCCCCTTCAGTTCGGCGTGCATCGCCGGGGCCGAGCGCATGCCCGTCACCTCGGCGTCGCGGCCGCCGTGCCGGAAGGCGGAGCCCCCGGCGGACATGCCGGTGGCGGCGGGCGGGGCGTTGGTGCGCAGGCGTGGTGGCATCGGACGGGGGGTCATCGCCATGCCGCGGCGCTCCAGCAGTTCCTGGGTGCCCTGGCGGAGCTTGCGGGTCATGCTCGGTGCCAGCTTGGTCATCGTGGGCCTCCCTTCGGCGGTCTCCGGCCGCACGGGGCGTCGGCCGGGAGGGCCGCACGGGCGTTATGTCCGGATTTTAACCGCCCTACACCTGAGCCGCGCTGTCACCCGGCCCGACCCCGGAGCACGGGGCCTGGCCCGGCCCCGTGGCGCTCCGACCCGGGACGGCCTCAGCCCATGACCTCGTGGACGTAGCACCAGCGCCAGTCCTCCCCGGGCTCGTACGAGCGGATCACCGGGTGGGAGCTGTTGTGGAAGTGCGCGGTGGCGTGCCGCTGCGGCGAGAAGTCGCAGCAGCCGATGTGGCCGCAGTCCAGGCAGACCCGCAGGTGCACCCAGTCCCGGCGCCCCTGGGCCAGGCAGTCGGCGCAGCCGTCCGTCGGCGGGAGGGGCTCGATGTCCCGGGGTGCCGCGGTGAGGTCTTCGCAGGCGCTCATGGACGCAGGGTAGTGACGGCCGACCCGGCCCACGGCCCATGACACGCCCCGCGGGGCGGCGCCGGTCGGTCCGTTCCGCTAGCTCCGTTCCGGTCGGTCCGCGACGCCGCCCGGTCCGCCGCTCCGCTCAGTCCGCGGCGGCGGGCACGTCCGCGGCGGCGGGCAGGTCCGGGGCCGTCGGCCCGGCCGGCTCCCGCGTGCCGCCCGGCACCCCGCCGACCGCCTGCCGGCCGTCCGCCGTCCAGCTCGCCAGCAGGGCCAGCCGCTGCGCGGTCGGCGAGTCCGGCGCGGCGGTGAAGACCACCAGCAACTGGTCGGCGGAGCCGTTGACGGCCAGGGTCTCGTAGCCGAGGTCCAGTTCACCGACCAGCGGGTGCCGGATCAGCTTGACCCCGTGGGTCTTCTCCCGCACCTGGTGGTCGGCCCAGAGCCGGCGGAACTCCTCGCTGCGCACCGAGAGTTCGCCCACCAGCGCGGCCAGCCGGGCGTCCTGCGGGTACCGGCCGGCGTCCAGCCGCAGATAGGCGACGGTCTCGGCCGCGACCGCCTCCCACTGCGGGTAGAACTCCCGGGCCGCCGGGTCGAGGAAGGCGTGCCGGGCCGCGTTGACCGTGCCGGACGACGCACGGGACGAGAACCCGTGCACGGCGTCGCCGAGGGCGTTCCAGGCCAGCACGTCCATCCGGCGGCCGAGGACGAAGGCCGGCGTCACGGGCATCAGGTCCAGCAGCAGCCGGGTGCCCTCCCGCACCTGCTGGCGGCCGCGCGCCGCGGCGGCGGGCCGGGGCGGCCGGGTCAGCGACCGCAGGTGCGCGGCCTCCACCTCGTCCAGGCCCAGCACCCGGGCCACCGCGTCCAGCACGGCGTCCGAGGCGCTGCCGCCGCGGCCCTGCTCCAGCCGGATGTAGTAGTCGACGCTGACCCCGGCGAGCTGGGCCACCTCCTCGCGGCGCAGGCCCTGGACGCGGCGGCGGCCGTGCGAGGGCAGGCCCACCTCTTCGGGCCGGATCCGGGCGCGGCGTGAGCGGAGGAAGTCCCCCACGGTGTTCTCCATCCCGGCAGCGTAGACCGGGGTCGCGGGCGCGAGGGTGGTAACGCCCTTCCCAGGTTGGGCTTTCCCAGGTCGGCGCGTCCCGGGAAGGACGCAGCCCTGGGTGGCCGGGCGCGGCGCGCGCAGAGTCGTCCTCGTCAGCCCGCGAAACCCTTCCCAGGAGCCGAAGATGAGCTACCCCGCCCTCGCCACCCGCACCGCCGTCGTCACCGGAGCCGCCAGCGGCATGGGTGAGGCCACCGCCCGGCTGCTCGCCGCCGGCGGCGCCAGGGTCGCCCTGCTGGCCCGCCGCACCGAGCGGCTGGACGCCCTGGCCGCCGAGATCACCGCCGCGGGCGGCCGCG
Source organism: Kitasatospora sp. NPDC127111 (assembly GCF_042677465.1). Lineage (NCBI taxonomy): Bacteria > Bacillati > Actinomycetota > Actinomycetes > Kitasatosporales > Streptomycetaceae > Kitasatospora > Kitasatospora sp. NPDC127111. The sequence goes on along the minus strand of NZ_JBHXTG010000002.1, from coordinate 84,407 downwards.
CCGTCGCCGTCACCACCGACATCACCGACCAGGCCTCGGTGGACGCCGCCGCCAAGGCCGTCCACGACGCGTACGGGCCGGTCGACCTGGTGGTCAACAACGCGGGCGTGATGCTGCCCAACCCGCTCGCCGACGGCCGGATCGACGAGTGGACCCGCATGATCGACACCAACCTCACCGGCGCGCTGCGGGTCGTCCGCGCCTTCACCGCCGACCTCACCGCGGCCGCCGCCGAGGGCCGCACCGCCGACCTGGTCAACGTCTCCTCGATCGCCTCGCACGTCGTCTTCCCCGACTACGCCGTGTACGGCGCCACCAAGGCCGCGCTCACCCAGCTGTCCGCGGCGCTCCGCACCGAGCTCGGCCCGCGCGACGTCCGGGTCAGCGCGATCGAGCCCGGGCTGACCGACACCGAGCTGGGCGGGCACATCGACAACCCGGTGCTGCGCGAGCAGCTGGGCGGGATGTTCGCCGCGATCCCCGCGCTGACCGCCGAGGACATCGCCGACCTGATCGGCTACGCCGTCACCCGCCCCCGGCACGTCAACCTGCGCCACCTGGTCGCCCTGCCGACCCGGCAGGCCTGACCCCGGGCGCGGAGCCCCGGTCCGGGCGGGAACCCGGTCCGGGTGGACTCCCCCGGTCCGGGCGGGAACCCCGGGCGCGGACGGCTCCCCGGTCCGGGCGGGCTCCCCGGGCGAACGGGTTTCCCGGCAGGCCCGGGAGGCCTCGTGGGAGCATGCCATCCGTGGCGGTAGCAACGGGGAACACGGACAGCGACACCGGCGGTGCCCGGACGGGCGGCATACCCGGGCAGGCCGGCCCCGGCGCACCGCCGGACACAGCGGGCGACGCGGGCTCCCCGGAGACCACCCCCGCACAGGCCGACCCCACCGGCCCCACCGGCACCGGCCGGATCCGCCAGCCGGTCGCGCTCATCGCCTTCCTCGCCGGTCTCGCCGCGATCGCCCTGACGCTGCTGCTCGCCGACTACGCCCGGGCCACCACCGTCGGCCTGGCCGACGACGTCGCCCAGGCCGCCCGGTTGGTGCCGCGCCCGCTGGCCGGGATCGCCGGCGGGCTCTCCACCGCCGCCCTGCTGCTGGTCCCGGCGTACTCGGCGGTCCGCCGGCTCCTCAGCCGGGCACCCGACCGCCGGCGCACCCTCCAGCACCTCTCCGACGGGCTGCTCGCCGCCGTCCTCGCGTACGGGCTCTCGCTCGCCCTGGACCTCTGGGTCGACGGCGTCGCCCCCGCCTCGCTGGTCGCGGCACTCAGCCAGCGGCTCCCCGGCGGCGGCCCCGCCCACACCGAGCCGGTCTACGGCTACCTCGCCCCGGTCCTCGCCTTCATCACCGCCTCCGACGCCCGTGAACGCCGGGTGTCCCGGATCGTCCTCGGCGTCTCCGCGCTCGCCGGCCTCTCCGCCGGGTACGCCACCCCGACCGCACCGATCCTCGGCCTGCTGATCGGCTGGACCGCCGCCCACGGCACCCGCTACGCGGTCGGCACCCCCGACCCGCGGCCCCGGCCCGCCGAGCTGCTGCGCTCCCTGCGGGAGGCGGGCCTGCGCCCGGCCACCGCCCACCCGGCCGGCCCCGACCGCTACCTGGTCCGCCAGGAGGCCGGCCGCCCCGACCTCGACGTCCAGCTGCTCGACCGGCAGGCCGTCACCGCCGCCCTGGTCCAGCGCGCCTGGCGCCGGCTGCGGCTGCGCACCGCCCCGCACCCCCGGGCCCTGCGCTCGCTGCGCACCGGGCTGGAGCACGAGGCCCTGGTCTCGTACGCGGCCGTCGCCGCCGGCGTCCGCACCCGCCGGATCGCCGCCACCGCCGAGCTCGGCCGCGACACCGCCCTGGTCGCCCACGAGTACCTGCCCGGCCGCACCCTGGACCGGCTCGCCGACGAGGAGCTGACCGACGAGCTGCTCACCGACGCCTGGACCCAGCTCGCGCTGCTCCAGCGGCGGAGGATCTCGCACCGGGCGCTGGTGCCCTCCGCGCTGCTGGTGGACGAGGCCGGCGCCGTACACCTGGTCGACCTCGCGGACGGCGACATCGCGGCGAGCGACCTGGTGCTGCAGTGCGACGTCGCCCAACTGCTCACCACCCTCGCGCTGCGCACCGGCGCCGAGCGGGCGGTGCGCAGCGCGGTGGCGGTCCTCGGCCGGGACGCGGTCGGCGCGGCCCTCCCGTTGCTCCAGCCCATCGCCCTGGCCCGCACCACCCGCACCGACCTCAAGCGCGCCGCCGCGGCCGCCCGCGCCGCCGGCGCCCGCCCCGTCACCGCGCCGGCCGACGCGGCACCGGGCAAGGCGGCACCGGCCGACGCCGCGCCGGGCGGCCAGGCCGGTACGGCCGGTGCGGCACCCGCACCCGCCCCGCCGCCGGGCGAGCTGCTGGACGCCATCCGCACCGAGGTCCTGCGGACCCAACCGCAGGCGCCGGTGCGACCGGTCAAGCTGGAGCGGCTGCGCCCCCGCACGCTGCTGGCGGTCGCCGGCGGTGTGGTGGCCGGCTGGCTGCTGCTGCCCCAGCTGTTCGCGAGCGAGCAGAATCCGATCGCCGCCGTCGCCGACGCCGACCCGCTCTGGCTGGTGCTCGCCCTGGCCGCCGCGACCGCCAGCCACTTCACCGCCGCGATGGGCTTCGTCGGCTTCGTCCCGGAGCGGCTGAACTTCCGCCACGCGGTGCTCGCCCAGGTCGCGGGCTCCTTCGTGAAGCTGGTCTCGCCCGGCGGCGTCGGCGGGGTGGCCCTGAACACGCGCTTCCTCCAGCGGGCCGGCCTGCCGACCGCCCAGGCGCTGTCCAGCGTGGGCGTCGGCCAGATCTTCGGCCTGACCCTGCACCTGCTGCAGCTCGGCGCCTTCGTCTACCTGCTGGACCTCGAACCCGGCGGCTCCGAGCTCGACGCGCTGCCGGCCGTGGTGGGCGGCCTGGCCGGGGCCGCGGTGCTGCTCGCCGGGGTCTCGGCGGTGCCGCCGGCCCGCCGCTGGCTGGCCGCCCGGCTGCGGCCGCTGACCTCCGAGGTGCTGCCGCGCCTGCTGGAGCTGCTGCGCAACCCCGGGCGGCTCGCGGTGGGCGTGGCCGGCCAGCTGCTGGTCTCGCTCTGCCTGGTCGCCTGCCTGTACTGCTGCGTGCGGGCCGTGGGGCGGGAGCCGGGCTTCGCCTCGGTGGCCGTGGTGTTCCTGATCGGCAACGCCGTCGGCAACGCGGCGCCGACCCCGGGCGGGGCCGGCGCCGTGGACAGCGCGCTGGTGACGCTGCTGGAACACACCGCGTCGATGGAGGAGGGCGGTGCGCTGGCCGCCGTCGCGCTCTACCGCCTGCTCACCCTGGTCCTGCCGGTGCTGCCGGGCTGGGCGGCGTTCGCCTGGCTCCAGCGGCGCGGGGCTCTCTAGGGCCTGTGTTCAAACCTCCCGTCGTCCGCCCGCGCTACTCCCGGTACTCCTCCTCGTCGAGCTGCACGACCCTGCTCTGCTCCGCGACGTCCGCCACCTCGGTCGCCGGGTCGGCTCCGAGCGCCCGGCGTTCGGCCAGCTCGTCGTACTCGTCGTCCTGCTCGGCCGCGTCGTCCGGCGCCACCGCCTCGTCGACCTCGTCGATCAGATACTCCTCGTGATTCTGCGGCATGGCATCCGTCCTCGCTGCTCGGAGGCGCCCACGGGCACGTCAGGGGGTACTGGAAGTATCCGTCCGCGGCCGCCGGGGCGCGACGTGCCGCCGGCCGCTCGGCGTGTTGTCCGAGCCGCCGCCGGGGCCGGTGCGGCGGGCCCCGGAGGCGCGGAAAACGGGGGCCCGGCCGCCGGGGGTACGATCAGTCGCGTACCAGCAGGGCTTACCCACACCCACCCGGTGGCCCCGAAGCCCTTACGAACGACGGGGAAATCATGTCCGGCTCGCACTACTTCTCCGGTGCACCCGAGGTCGCCAGCGAGCGCCGTCCGATCACGGTCACCCTGCCGGACCTCACCCTGGAACTGACCACCGACACCGGCGTGTTCTCCCGCAACCGGCTGGACCCGGGCACCCGGATCCTGCTGGAGCACGCGCCGCCGCCGCGGGTCCGCGGCCCGATCCTGGACGTCGGCTGCGGCTACGGCCCGATCACCCTGACCTGGGCGACCCGGCGCAAGCGGCTGCCGGTCTGGGGCGTGGACGTGAACACCCGCGCGCTGGAGCTGGTCCGGCTGAACGCCGAGGCGCTCGGGCTGGGCAACGTGCAGGCGGCGCTGCCGGAGGAGGTTCCCGAGGACCTGCGGTTCGCGGCGATCTACTCCAACCCGCCGATCCGGATCGGCAAGGCCGCCCTGCGCCGGCTGCTGCACCAGTGGCTCGGCCGGCTCACCCCGGACGGCTCGGCGTTCCTGGTGGTGCAGAAGAACCTGGGCTCGGACTCGCTGCAGAAGTGGCTGAACGAGCAGGGCTACCCGACCACCCGGGTCACGTCGGTCAACGGGTTCCGGATTCTGGAAGCGCGGCCCCGCCCGGAGGGCGAGGGCCCCGAGAGTGGACGAGGTACGACGTCGTGAAGCAGCTCCGCGGGACCGAACTGAAGCGGCTGCACCGCTCGTGGCGGCGCAGCAACGAGTCCCGGCTCGCGCTGATCCTGGAGAACCTGCAGTCGCCGTTCAACGTCGGCTCGGTGGTCCGGACCGCCGCCGCGATGGGCGCCGAGAAGCTGTACCTGACCGGCGACACCCCGTCGGTGCGCTCGGCCGGCGCGCAGAAGGCCGCCATGGGCACCGACAAGTACCTCAAGGTGGAGCACTTCCCGACGGTCGCCGAGGCGGTGGCCTCCGCCAAGGCCGACGGCTTCAAGGTGGTCGGGCTGGAACTGGCGGACGAGGCGGTGCCGATGTTCGCCGCCGAGCTGACCCCGGCGGTCGCCTTCGTGCTGGGCCACGAGGACCGCGGGATCACCCCCGAGGCGCTGGGCCTCTGCGACCAGGTGGTGTTCGTCCCGCAGCTGGGCCGGGTCGGCTCGCTGAACGTCTCCGCCGCCGCGACGGTGGCCTGCTACGAGGCGCGCCGCCAGGGGTACGCGATCAGCGGCACCCCGGACGGCAGCGACGCCGGCGGCCTGGACCTCGACGACGAGTGACCGGCGGCGGGAGGGGGCGCGGTGCCCCCTCCCGCCGGCCGGCACGGCTCACACCTCGACCAGCACCTTGCCCCGGTTCGCCTCCCGGTCCAGGTAGAGGCTCCGGTAGGCCTGCGGGATCGCGTCGAAGCCCTTGTGCACGGTCTGGTGGTAGCGGACCTCGCCGCGCCGGACCAGCCCGCCGAGCTCCTCGTGCATCGCCGCCAACCGCGGCCCGGTGAACCACTCCTGGGCGAAGATCCCGCGGATCGTGGTGCGCGGGAACATGATGTACGGCAGCAGCCGGGGCCCGGTCAGCTCGCCGTTCACCGTGGTCGCCCACTGCCAGCAGACGGCGACCCGGCTGTCCACGTTGAGCATGGTGAACACCGCGTCGGTGATCGTCCCGCCGAGGTTGTCGAAGTAGCGGTCGACCCCGTCGGGGGCGGCGTGCAGCAGCGCCTCGCGGGCCGCCTCGGCGTCGTCCGCCTGGTCGTACAGCACCACCTCGTCGAAGCCGAGCTCCTTGAGGTAGCCGGCCTTGCCGGGCGAGGCGGTGGTGCCGACCACCCGGCCGGCCCCCGCGCGCCGGGCCAGTTGCCCCACCAGGGTGCCGATCGAACCGGAGGCGCCGCTGACCACCACGGTGTCGCCGGGGCGGACGTCCAGGAACGTGGTGAGCGTGCCCCAGGCCGTCATGCCGGGGGCGCCCATGATGCCGAGCGCCGTGGAGACCGGCAGCCGGTCGTCGTACCAGGCCGGGTCGAGCCGCCGGTAGGCCGGGAAGACCATCGGGAAGACGCCGGTCTTCCACACCTCCTCGGCGCCGTTGTGGACGACGTGGCTGCGCCAGCCGCCGAAGCCCTGGACCAGGTCCCCGACCCGGAACGCGGCCTCCGGCCCGGCCTCCAGCACCTCCATGATCGAGTCGGCGCCCATGTGGTCGCCGACCGGCGTCTCCAGGGCGAGGCCGTTCTGGTACGGGTCGACCGAGACGTACCTGGTCCGGAAGAGCATCTCGTCCGGGCGGAGGCTGATCTCGACGTCCTCGACCACCTTCCGGTAGATCCGGTTGACGTCCGGCACCCCGTCGAGGTGCTCGCGGACCACCCACTTCTCGATCTTCATGCCAGGGCCCCTGTCGATGCGGTGCTGGTGGACGGGATCTCCTCGACCAGCTCGGCCAGTTCCGTCGGCCGGCCGACCGGGAGGATCAGATGGGTGGGCGGCGGCGCGCTCAGGTCGATCTCGGCGGTGAACTCCACGCCGTCGTCCCGGCAGATGAACTGCGTCACGTGCCGGCCGGCGGCGGCCGCCCGGATCAGGCCGCCGATGGTGGCCCACACCCCGGAGAGGTAGAAGTTCGCCAGCCCGGGCAGCACCGGGCCGCGCTTCTTGATCTCCTTCTCCATGGTCTCCGCCCCCTCCACGAAGGGGTTCCAGCCCGGGAAGGTGCCGTCGTAGACGCCCGTGTAGCGGACCTGCGTGAGCGGGGTGGAGACGTCCGCGACGGCGACCGCGTCCTTGAACCCGGGGAAGCGCTCGTCCAGGAAGGCGACGATGCCGTTCCGGACCTTCCGCTTGGCCGCGATGTACTCCCGGCCGTGCTTGACCGGCAGGGTGTGCAGCTCCTCGCCGCGCCGGACCCGGGAGGCCTGCTCCGGCCCCTCGTGCAGCGCCCGCCAGGGGGCGATGTCGGAGAAGTAGGTGGCGAACACCACGGTGGACTCGCGGGGTGCCAGCTCCGGGTAGTGCCGGGTGCGGAACTGCACGTTCATGCTGGGGCAGCGGATGCCGGTCAGCTCGGCGGACTCCCGCTCGCTCAGCAGGTACGTGGTGCACGGGTCGCCCTCCGGGAAGGGCCGGCGCAGGCCCAGGAAGAGCGCGACGTAGCCGGGCGACAGCTGGCCCGGTTCGTCGATCAGCGAGGTGTAGAGCCTGCGGTAGGTGTCGTTGAGGTAGCGGCCCTTGAGCAGCTTCATCACCGTGGTGTGGCCGTCGGCCGCGGAGACCACGATGTCGGCCCGGAACTCCCGGCCGTCGCTGAGCCGTACGCCCACCGCCCGGTCGTCCTCGATCAGGACCTCCTCGACCTTGGCGTTGTAGGTGATCTCGCCGCCCAGCTTCCGGTAGCGCTCCTCGATCGAGCGGGCCAGGCCGAGCGAGCCGCCCTCCGGCACCCCGGCGGCCTGGTTGGCGTGCGAGGCGAGCTGGAAGTAGAACGGCAGCACCGGGAAGGCCGGGTGCTTCTCGTAGAGGATGAAGTTGAACGCCTCGCGCAGCAGCGGGTCGCGGAACCGCCTCGCGTAATCGCTCATCAGCACGGTGATCGACCTGCGGATGGTGGAGAAGTACGGGAGGAACGAGGCCAGCATCCGCCAGCGTTCGAGCCGGCCCATCAGCCCGACCGGCTTGAGGAACGGGTAGACCGCCAGCGCCTTGCGGAAGGTGCGGATGCCGTCGCAGAACTCCCGGATCGGGGCGGCGTCGGCCGGGGAGATCCCCAGCAGGTGGGCCTCCAGCCGGTCCGGGTCGGAGTAGAAGTAGACGGCCCGACCGTCCCGGCCGCGGACGATGTTGAACGCGTCGAAGTGCCGCATCTCCTTGCCCTGGAGGGCGCCGAGCTCCAGCCAGATCTGGTACATCTCGTTGCCCGGGCCGTTGCCGAGCAGCCAGCTGATGCACCAGTCGAAGGTGAAGTCGCTGCGGTCCCAGCCGGTGCAGGAGCCGCCGGGGATCTCGTGCATCTCGAAGATCCGGGTGCGGTAGCCGTTCATCCGGGCGTAGCAGCCGGTGGAGAGGCCACCGAGACCGCCACCGATGATGATCATCGTCTCCCGGCGTCTCGGCGGTGCCTTCCGGGTCGGTGTCCGGCGTTTCGCGGTGCCCGGCGTCGCGGCGTCGTGCGTCGCGGTGTCCCCCGCTGCGGTGTCCCCCGCCGTGGTGTCCCGTGCTCTGGTGTCCCGTGCCAATTCGCCGGCCTTCCTCGTCGTCCTCGTCGTTGCCGTTGCCGTTGCCGATGCCGATGCCGATGCGGTGGTCGCCGGGCCGGTCACCAGGCGACCGGGAGCGCCTGCAGGCCGTTCACCATGGCGTCCGCCTTCCAGCGCAGTTCGTCCTCCGGGACGGCCAGCCGCAGGCCGGGGAGCCGGTCCAGCACCGTCTCGATGGCCACCTGCAGCTCCAGCCGGGCCAGGTGGGCGCCGACGCAGTAGTGCACGCCGTGGCCGAAGCCGATGTGCGGGTTGCCCGGGCGGTCCAGCACCAGCCGCTCGGGGTCCTCGAACACGTCCGGGTCACGGTTGGCGGCGGCGGTCGCGATCATCACCGCGTCGCCGGCCCGGACGGTCACCCCGCCCAGCTCGACGTCGGCCGTGGCGTACCGGGGCAGGCTGAATCCGGTGAGCAGCGGCACGTACCGCATCAGCTCCTCGACGGCCCTCGGGATCAGCTCGGGCCACTCCCGGAGGCGCTTCGACTCGACCGGGTTGACGAGGAGTTGGTGGAAGAAGTTGCCGATCTGGTTGGTGGTGGAGACGAAACCGGCGATCAGCAGGTCGCAGGCGATCGAGAGCAGCTCCTCCTCGGTGATCAGGCCCTGCTCGCGGCAGGCCCGGACCAGGACGGTGAGCAGGTCCTCGCCGGGCTCGCGGCCGCGCAGGTCCAGCACGCCGGCCATGTAGGCGATGAAGGCCTCTCCCTCGACGGCGAGCACCTCGCCGGGGGTGACGGCGGAGAGCACCGTCTCCGCCCAGTGCCAGAGCATCCGGTGGTCCTCGGCGGGGATGCCGAGCACCTCGCAGATGATGGTGGTCGGCAGCGGGATCGCGAAGTCCTCGACCAGGTCGGCTGGTTGACCGGCGGCGACGAAGGCGTCCACCAGCTCGCCGGCCAGCGCCCGGGCCCGGGCGCGCAGCCGCTCGACCCGTCGGGCGCTGAACTCGCGGGCCACCAGCGAGCGCAGCCGGGTGTGCTCGGGCGGCTCGGTGGAGAACAGGCCGGCGCCGGTCCGGGCGACCGGTCGCATGCGGGGCTGGTCCCGGCCCATCGCCTCGGCGAGGCTGAAGCGCGGGTCGGCGAGCACCGTGCGCACGTCCTCGTAGCGGGTCACCAGCCAGGCGCCGTCGCCGTACGGCAGCCGGATCCTGGCCAGCGGCTGTTCGCGCAACTCGGCGTAGCGGGGGTGCAGTTCGAGCCCGAGCGGCTCGAAGGGGTAGGACAGCGGCTGGTGCTGCCTGAGCATGGGGCGGTTCGCCTCTCGTGGGGGGCTGCTGGGCTTCGGTGGGCGGGTGCCGGTCTCAGCGGGCACGGGCGGCGCCTCCGGCGAGGATGGACCGGGCCAACCCGGCGTTGCGCGCGATGTACTCGCGGTCGAGCATCTCGGCGTGGGTGCCGAAGCCCTGGAACACCGCCGTACCGGTGGCCGAGCTGCCGTGCCAGGCACCCTGCTCACCGACCGCGTAGCGGGCCACCTTGGCGTCGTCGGAGATCACGCTGACCGGCGCGGTGATCACCCCGAGGTTGGGCGTCCGGCTGCAGAACCGCAGGTAGTCCCGGGCCTGTTCGCGCGTCTCCCGGGCGACGACGTCCGAGCCGGTGTGCCGCTTCAGGTGCTCGGCGAGCTCGCGCTCGAAGGCCTGGAGGTGCTCGTCGCCGAGGGTGAAGGACTCCACGATCCGGTGCGAATCCATGATCACCACATGGGGCACCGCCCGGCCGCGCCGCTCCAGCTCCTTGGCCACCTCGAAGGCGAGGTTGCCGCCGAGCGAGTAGCCGAGCAGGGCGCACGGCCCGTCCGGCTGGATGGTCTCGATCAGGTCGGCGTAGCGGTCGACCTTGTCGTCCCCGGCCACGTAGTTGAACGCGACCATCCGGTACTCCGGCAGGTGCGCCGCGAACTGCCGGTAGACCAGGCCGTGGCCGCCGGCCGGGGGGAAGCAGAAGACGGTCTGCCGCTGCTCCCGGTTGAACCAGAGGTACGGCTGGGCGCCCTCGATCCGGCCGGTGATGATGTCCTCCACGGTCTTGGCCATCCCGTGCAGCGTGGTGACCTTGAACAGCTGGCTGACCGGGATGCTGATGTTGAACTCGCCCTGCAGGCCGTGGATCAGCTCGATCAGCCGGATCGAGCTGCCGCCGCACTCGAAGAAGTCGTGCTGCAGACCGGGCTCCTCGATCCCGAGCAGGGCCCGCCAGTGCTCGGCCATCCGGACCTCGTAGAGGGTGACCGGCGGTTCGGCGGCCTGCTCGGCGGCGTCCCCCCGGGGGGCGGGCAGCGCGGCGACGTCCACCTTGCCGTTGGCCGTGAGCGGCAGGGCGGGCAGTTCGGTGAAGTGCGCCGGGATCATGAAGGTCGGCAGGTAACCGGCCAGGTGACGGCGGAGCGCCCGCCGGTCCAGCGTCCGCCCGGGGGCGGGGACGCAGTAGGCGCAGAGCACGCTCTCCCCGCTGCGGTCGGGCCGGACGGCGACCACCGCCCGCTCCAGCTCGGGCCACTCGGCGAGCTGGGTCTCGATCTCGCCGAGCTCGATCCGGTGGCCGCGCACCTTGATCTGGGAGTCGGCCCGGCCGAGCAGGTGCACCCCGCCGTCGGCGTCCCAGCGGGCCAGGTCGCCGGTGCGGTAGAGCCGCACCGGTTCGGTCCCGTCCGCACCGCCGAGCGGCAGGGTGACGAAGCGCCGGGCGGTCTGCTCCGCGTCGCCGACGTAGCGCGTGGCCACCCCGGAGCCGCCGATCCACAACTCCCCCGGCACGCCGGGCGGGACGGGCCGGCCGTGCGCGTCCAGCAGGTAGCACGCGCTGTTCGGGAAGGGCCGGCCGATCGGGACCATCCGGCTGGGCTCCAGACCGTCCGCCGGGCCCTCGAAGTACGCGCTGTCGATGGTCGCCTCGGTGAGGCCGTAGGAGTTGACCAGGCGGGTCCGCGGGCCGCAGAGCGCGCGCAGCCGGCGGTACTCCTCGACCTTCCAGACGTCCGAGCCGACCACCAGCAACCGCATGAAGTCCAGCCGCAGGCCCGACCGTTCGCAGTGGTCGGTCACCGTCCGGACCACCGCCGGGACGAACTCCCCGGCGTCCACCCGCTCGGTGCGCATCACCTCGTACAGCCGGGCGGTGTTGAACAGCAGCTCCCGGCCGACCAGCACCAGGGTGCCGCCCGAGCAGAGCGCGCGGACCACGTCCCCGGTGAAGACGTCGAAGGAGGGGCCGGCCATCTGGAGGTGGACCCGGGCGTCGGTCTCCAGCCGGTACTCGGTGCGCCAGGCCTGGTAGGCGGAGGCGAGGTTGCGGTGGGAGACCTCGACCGCCTTGGGGCGGCCGGTGGAGCCGGAGGTGTAGATCACGTAGGCGGGAGCGTCCAGGTCGGCCGGCGCGTCGGTGAACCCACCGGCGGGTCCACCGTCGAACCCGGCGCCGAACTCGCCGCCGAACTCGCCGTCGAACTCGCCGCCGAACTCGCCGCCGCGGGATTCGAGTTCGGCCGGTGCGACCACCCGGACGGGCAGCCCGGCGAACCGCTCCGGGTCGCCGACCAGCAGCCCGGCGCCGGCGTTCTCCACCATGTACGCCAGCCGGTCGGCCGGGTGGCCGGGGTCGAGCGGGAGGTACGCGGCGCCGGTGCGCAGCACCGCCAGCAGGGTGGTGATCAGCTCCGGCGACTTGTCCAGGCAGAGCGCCACCACCGATCCCGGCCCGGCCCCGAGCGCCCGCAGCCGGGCCGCCGCCCGTCCGGAGCGCTCGGCCAGCTCGCCGTAGCCCAGCCGGGCGGTCGGACCGGACTCTGCCGGGGCGGCGACGGCGGGCGCGTCCGGGCCGGCCGCGGCGGCCCGCAGGATCAGCTCGTGCACCGGTTCCTCGTGCGCCACCCGTCGGTCGGCCCCGCTCCACCGGTGGAGCACCCGGGCCCGTTCGTCCCGGCCCAGCGGCTCCAGCCGGGTGGCCGGGCGGTCCGCACCGGCCGTGGTCAGCCCGTCCAGCAGGTGGACGTAGTGGCGGGCGACCCGGGCCATCGTCTCCGGCAGGAAGAGGTCGGTGTTGTACTTGAGCACGCAGTGGAACCGGCGCTCCGCCTCGTCCTCGTAGGCGGACAGCGTGAGGTCGAACTGCCCCTCCTCCTCCGGGAGTTCGATGTACTCCAGGCGGTAGCCGTACTTCTCCGCGGCCACCTTGTGGTGGAGCAGGATGAACATCGCCTGGAAGACCGCCGAGCGGCTCGGGTCGTGCTGCAGCCCGAGCTGCTCCACCAGCAGCACGAACGGGTACTCCTGGTTGTCCAGCCCGCCCAGCACGGTGGCGCGGACCCGCGCCAGCAGCTCGGCCACGGTCGGCGCGCCCGCCAGCGAGACGTGCAGCGGCAGCGGGTTGACGAAGTAGCCGTAGACCCCGGCGAACTCCTCGTCGGTGCGCCCGGTCACCGGGCTGCCGACGATGACGTCCTCCTGCCCCGAGTACGCGTGCAGCAGCAGGTAGTAGGCACTGAGCAGCACCATGAACACGGTGACGTTGTGCTCGCGGGCCAGCGCGTGCACCCGGGCGCTCAGCTCCTCGTCCAGCACGAAGAACTCGGAGGCGCCGTTGTGGGTCTGCACCGCGGGGCGCGGCTTGTCGGTGGGCAGGTTGAGGACGGGCACCTCGGCGGGCAGGTGCGAGCGCCAGTAGTCCAGCATCCGGGGTGCCTCGCGGCCGGCCAGGAACGCGTTCTGCCGGTTCAGGAAGTCCAGGTAGCGGGCGCCGACCGGGGGCAGTTCGGGCGCCCGGCCCTGCCGCAGCCCCTCGTAGACGGCGAGCAGCTCCTCGATGAAGGTGAAGGTGGAGATCGCGTCCGAGACGATGTGGTGGACGGCCTTCATGATCACCCAGCGCTCCGGCCCGCGCCGGAACAGCCGGAACCGCACCAGCGGGTCGCGCTCCAGGTCGTACGGCCGGCGGTACTCGCGCACGATCAGGTCGTGGACCTCGGGCCAGTCCAGGCCCTCGACGTCGAAGACCCCGAAGTCCGGCTCGACGGCGGCGGAGACCCGCTGGACGGGCCGGCCGCCGTCGAGCACGAAGTTGGCCCGCAGGCCGGGGTGCCGCTCGACCATCGCCCGGAAGGCCGCTTCCATCAGCGCCGGCTCCAGCTCCACCCGGACCTCGACCGCGCCGCCGATGTTGTACGCGAAGCCGTCCGGGTTGAGCTGCTTGAGGAACCAGAGCGCCTTCTGGTTCTGCGTCAGCGGGTGGTTCGACTCGTCCTCGTACCGGACGACCTCCACCCCGCCGCCGTCCTCCTCCTCGAACAGCTCGGCCAGGGCCGCGTGCAGCTGCCCGACCAGCTCGGCCACCGGCGCGTCGGAGAGCAGCGCCACCACCGGCAGCGCGGTGCCGAGTTCGGTGTTGAGCCGGGCCCGCAGCTCCATCGCGAGCAGCGAGTCCAGGCCGAGGCCGCTCAGGCCGGTGGCGGGCCCGACCTGCTCGGCCGGCACCCGCAGCACGGCGGCGGCGAGCGCGCCGAACCGCTCGGTGAGCAGCGCCAGCCGTTCCTCCTCGCCCGCCGCCCGCAGCGCCTCCAGCAGACTGCTCCGCCGCGGCGCCGGGGCGCTCTCCCGGGCGGCGGCGGCCAGCTCGGCCACCAGCGGCGGCGGGGCCGGGTACCAGGAGAGGAAGACCGGCCAGTCGACCACGGTGGCGACCAGCAGCTGGGCGCGGTCCTGGCCGAGCACCCGCTCCAGCACGGCCATCCCGGTCCCGGGCGCGAGCGAGCTCATGCCGCGGCTGTCGCGGTAATGGTCGACCAGGCCGAGCTCCTCGATCATGCCGGTGGCCCAGGGCCCCCAGTCGAGGCTGAGCGCGGGCAGCCCGAGGGCGCGGCGGTGGTGCGCCAGCGCGTCGAGGAAGGCGTTCCCGGCGGCGTAGTTGGTCTGGCCGGCGGTGGTGAGCAGCGAGGCGATCGAGGCGAACAGCACGAAGTGGTCGAGCGGTTCGCCGGCCAGCTGCCGGTGCAGGGCGAAGGCGCCCAGCACCTTGGGACCGTGGACGGCGTCGAACACCTCGCGGCCCAGCTCGGCCACCAGGGTGTCGCGGACCTGTCCGGCCAGGTGGAAGACGCCCCGGATCGGCGGCGACTCCAGGGCCCGGTACTCGGCCAGCCAGGCGGCCAGCGCCGCCTCGTCCGTGACGTCCAGCACCGCCGGGACGGCCTGCGCGCCGAGCGCCTCCAGCTCGCGCAGGAAGGCGGTGTTCCGGCCGGCCCGGCTCTGCGGGTCGAGGCCGCGCCATTGCTCGCGCGGGGGCACCGGACGGCGACCGACCAGGATCAGCCTGCGGGCACCGCGGCGGACCAGGGTGCGGCAGAGCAGCCGGCCGAGCGCGCCGAACGCACCGGTCACCAGGTAGGCGCCGTCCGGGCGCAGGCTGGGCGGCAGCGGCCCGGTCAGCCCCTCGGCCGGGCGCAGCCGGCTGGTCAGCCGGCGGCCGGACCGCAGGGCGATCTCGTCCTCGTCGGCGAGCGCGAACTCGCGCAGCAGCGCGTCCGCCTCCACGGTGGCGTCGCCGGCCGGGCCGAGGTCGACCAGTTTGCCGGGGTGGCCGGGCAGCTCCTGGTGCCGCAGCACCCGGCCGATGCCCCAGGCCGGGGCACCGAGCGGCTCGACCGGCTCGCCGGGCTCGGTGGCCTGGGCGGTGCGGGTGACGATGTGCAGCCTGGCCCCGGGGAGTTCGCCGGGCAGCAGGGCGGCGAGCGCGACCAGGCTGTACGCGCCCGCGCCGGTGTGGCCCGCCACGGTGGCGTGGTCGGCGTCGGCCAGCGCGGGCCGGTCGAGGTTCCAGAGGTGGACGACGGCGGCCGGGTCGGGGTCTCCGGCGGCCCGCCGGTCGGCCAGCAGCCGACGGAGGTCCGCGGCGGAGCCGGGTTCGACGGTGGCCGCCGCCCCGTCCGGCCCGGCGGGCCGGTAGCCGGTGCCGGGGCGGACCAGCCCGCAGCTGCCGCCCCGCGCCGTGATCCGGGCGGCCAGCTCCTCGGCCACGCCCCGGGCGTCCGCGAACAGCAGCCAGTGGTCGGGGTGTTCGGCCAGCAGGTCGGGGGCCCCGGACGCGTCCGGCAGCTCCGTCCAGGCGGGCTCGGCGAGCCAGCCGTCGATGGTGGCGAGGCCCACGGCGGTGGAGGCCTTCTCCACGTCGGCGGCGCGGAAGCCGGTGACCCCGCCGAGCGGGCGGCCGTCCTCGTCGTGGACGGCGATGTCACCGACCAGTTCGTCCCCGTCGTCGCGGGTGACGGTGGCGTGCACCCAGAGCGGGCGCTCGCCGACCGCCTCCAGCCGCACCTCGTCGACGGCCAGCGGCAGCTTGATCCCGGTCCCGGCCGCGCCGTCCGGTCCGGCACCGGCCGGGCCGTCCGCCAGCAGCTGCGGCGTCAGCAGGGTCTGGAAGAAGGCGTCCATCAGCACCGGGTGCACCTGGTGGCCGGCGCCCTGCCCGGCGATCGCCGCCGTCGGCCGGACGACGGCCAGGGCCTCGCCGGGGCCGATCCAGACCTCGTGGATGCCCTGGAAGGCCGGGCCGTAGTGGTAGCCGAGCGCGGCCAGCGCGGCGTAGCAGTCGGGGCCGGCCAGGTGCCGGGCGGCGCGGTCGCGGACGGCGTCGACGTCCAGCCGGTGGCCGGGGCGGCGCCGGCGCTGGCTCGGCCGGACGGTGCCGGTGGCGTGGACGGCGCGCGAGCCGTTCCCCGCGGCGATCTCGTCGTTCCCCGCGGCGATCTCGTCGTTGCCCGTGGTGATGGTGAAGACGCCGTTCTCGGCGGAGAGGGTGAGCCGGACGGCCCGGGTCCCGTCGTCCGGCAGGAAGAGCGCCTTGCGCAGCTCGATGCCGGTCAGCGCCGCGTCGGTGCCGCCGGTCAGCGCGCGGACCGCCTGGACGGCCATCTCCAGGTAGCCGGCGGCGGGGAAGAGCACCCGGCCCTGGATCCGGTGGTCCTCCAGGTAGGGCAGCGCCTCGGCGTCCAGCCGGGCCTCCCAGGCCGGTTCGGCGCCCGCCAGGCGGCGGCCGAGCAGCGGGTGGTCCTGCCGGCCCTGCCGGACCAGCTCCACCGGGCGGGGCTCCACCCAGTGCCGCTCCCGGCGGAACGGGTAGCGCGGCAGCGGGACCGGCCGGCCGGTGGGCTGGAGCACCGACCAGTCGACCTCGACGCCCAGGTTGTGCAACGCGGCCAGCGAGGCGGTGAAGGTGACCTGCTCGTCCTCCTGCCGCCGGATCGAGGGCAGGGTGAGCACCTCGGGGCGGTCGGCGTCGCCGGGGCGGACGGGCCGGGCCCCCACCGTCTCCTGGATCGACCGGCCCAGCACCGGGTGCGGCCCGAGCTCCAGGAAGAGGCTGAACCCGTCGTCCGCGAGCCGCTCGACCGCCTGCCGGAAGCGGACCCCGTCGCGGACGTTGCGCCACCAGTAGGCGGCGTCCAGCTCGGTGCCGTACGCGGTGCCCTCCTGGCCGGTGAGGTAGAGCGGCACCCGCGCCGGCCGCGGCTTGAGGTCGGCCAGCGACTCCAGCAGCTCGTCCTTGATCGGCTCCATCCGGGCGCTGTGGTACGGCACCTCGACGGTCAGCCGGCGGGCGAAGACCTGCTCGGCGGTGAGCGCGGCGGCCAGTTCGGCGAGCGCGTCGGTGTCCCCGGCGAGGGTGAGCGAGGTCGGGCTGTTGACCGCGGCCACCGACACCGCGTCGCCGTACGCGCGGATCCGGCGGAGCGCCTCGGCCTCGGAGAGCGCGACGGCCAGCATGCCGCCGGTCCCGGCCAGCCCCTGCTGCAGCCGGCTGCGGTGCACCACCACCTTGGCCGCGTCGGCGAGGTCGTAGACGCCGGCCTCGTGGAAGGCGGCGACCTCACCGGTGCTGTGGCCCACGACGGCGTCCGGGTGGACGCCGCGGCTGCGCCAGAGCGCGGCCAGTCCGGTCTGGAGGGCGAAGTTGGCGGGCTGGGCGAGCCAGGTCTCGGCCATCCGGGAGTCGGCCTCGTCGCCGGCCAGCTCGTCGAGCAGGGACCAGCCGGTGAGCTCGGCCAGGTGCGCGGCGCAGGCCTCGACGGCCTCCCGGTAGACCGGCTCGGTCGCGAACAGCTGCCGGCCCATCGCCCACCACTGCGGGCCCATGCCGGTGAACACCCAGGCCAGCCGGCGGTCCCGGGCCTCGCGGCGCCGGCCGGTCAGCACCCTGGGGTGCGGCTCGCCGCGCAGGTGGGCGGCGAGCGCCTCGTCGAGCGACTCCCGGGAGTCGTGCACCACGGAGAGCCGGGCGTCCAGGTGCTGGCGTCGGTGGGCCAGGGTGTGGCCGAGGTCGGCGAGCCGGACCGGGGTGCCGCCGCGGACCCCGGCCAGCTCGCCCCGGATGCCGGCCGCCAGCTCGGGCAGCGCGGCGGCGTCCCGGGCGGTGAGCGGCAGCACGGTCCACCGGGGCCGCTCCGGCTCCCGGGCCGGCTCCCGGGCCGCCTCCGGTTCGGGGGCGGGCTCCGGTTCGGGGGCCGCCTCCAGCAGGACGTGCGCGTTGGTGCCGCCGAAGCCGAAGGAGTTGACGCCGGCCCGGGCCGGGCCCTGGTGCGCGGGCCAGGGGGTGGGCTCGGTCGGGATCCGGTACGGCAGGGTGGCCGGGTCGATCGCCGGGTTGAGCCGCTCCAGGTTGATGTGCGGCGGGATCAGCCGGTGCTTGAGCGCCAGCGCGGTCTTGATCAGCCCGGCCAGCCCGGAGGCGGACTCGGTGTGCCCGATGTTGGTCTTGACCGAGCCCACGTAGCACGCGTCGCCGGGACGGCGGCCGACCGCCAGCGCCCGGGCCAGCGCGTTCGCCTCGATCGGGTCGCCGACCGGGGTGGAGGTGCCGTGCGCCTCCACGTACTGGAGGCTGCCCGGCGCGATCCCGGCCTCGGCGCACACCCGCTCGATCAGGGAGACCTGGGCGTCCGGGTTGGGCACGGTGATGCCGTTGGTGCGGCCGTCCTGGTTGACCCCGCTGCCGATGATCACGGCGTGGACCGGGTCGCCGTCGCGCAGGGCGTCGGAGAGCCGCTTGAGCGCCACCACCGCGACGCCCTCGGCGCGCACGTAGCCGTCCGCCGCGGCGTCGAAGGTGCGCGACCGGCCCTCCGGGGAGAGGAACCCGCCCTTGGTCTCGGCGATCGTGTACTGCGGCGCGATGTGCAGCAGGGTGCCGCCGGCCAGCGCGAGGTCGGTCTCGCCGCGCAGCAGGCTCTGGGCGGCGAGGTGGACGGCGACCAGGGAGGAGCTGCAGGCGGTGTCGAGCGAGACGCTGGGGCCGCGGAAGTCGAAGCAGTGCGAGATCCGGTTCGACACCATCGTCATCATCGTGCCGGTGGCGGTGTGCGCGGCCAGGCCCTCGAAGGACAGGTCCGAGAACTGCACGATCTTGTAGTCCAGGGTGAACGCGCCCACGTAGACGCCGACGTCACGCCCCGCCAGCTCGGCCGGCTTCTGCCCGCCGTCCTCCAGCGCCTCCCAGGCCACCTCCAGCAGCTTCCGCTGCTGCGGGTCCATGTGGTCGGCCTCGCGCCCGCTGATCCCGAAGAACGCCGGGTCGAACTCGTCGAACCCGTCGATGTAGCCGCCGCGGCCGCCGACCAGCCGGCCGGGCTTGGTCTTGTCCCGGCTGCCCAGGGTGGCCACGTCGTACCGGCTGCGCGGGGTCGGGGTGATGCAGTCCTTCCCGTCGACCAGGTTCTGCCAGAACGACCGGTGGTCGTTGGCACCGCCCGGCAGCCGGCAGCCGATGCCGATGACGGCGATCCGCTCGGACTGGACGGGAGCGGGCGTGCGGGCGGGGCCGGGGATGCTCGCGGTGGCGGGGGCGGGGGACTCAGAAGAGGCAGGGGACGCAGAAGGGGCGGCGGACGGGGAATGAGAGGAATCGGGTACTGCGGCGAGGCGTGAATCCGTCATGGTCGAGTCCTTGGGTCGCTGCGTTCGCGCGCGCGGCACGTACGTGGGAGGCCGCGCGGGCATGGGGACGGCGGCCGTGGACCGGTTCCGGGCATGCCGGTTGGCCGGGCCGGCCGAGGGGGACGGGCAGGCCGGAAGGGAGTCAGGGAGGAGGGGGTTGGCGGTGGGTCAGGCCGGGCGGCGACTCAGGCCGGGACGTCGTCGGCCCGGGCGGGCCGGCGCCACGGCTGGAGGTGACTGGCGACCACCTCGCGCGTCCGGGGGAACTCGGACGGGCGGTGCAGCCCCACCGCGACCGGCCGGCGACCCGGCCGCCAGGTGAAACTGCCGAAGACGTGGTCCCAGACGGAGAGGTCGGAGCCGTAGTGCCCGGCCTCCGCCAGGTCGACGCTGTGGTGCAGCCGGTGCTGCTCCGGGCCGGCGAAGACGTGGTTGAGCGGACCGATCCGGACGTCGATGTTGGCGTGCACGAAGTAGCCCTGGGCGACCACGAACAGGCCGACCACGAAGACCGACTCCGCCGAGAACCCCGCCAGTGCCAGCGCGAGCTGGACCGTCCCCTGGGTGACCAGCACGTCGAGGACGTGGTTCACCCCGTTGTTGGCGACGTTGACCTTCTCGGGCACGTGGTGCACCCCGTGCAGCCGCCACAGCCAGGGGTTGCTGTGGCTCCAGCGGTGCATCAGGTAGTTGGCCAGCGAACCGAGCAGCAGCGCCGCCGGGATCTCCGCCCAGAGCGGCAGCGCCGGGTGCGGCGGTGCCACCCACCCGACCGCGGCCGCGACCGGCAGTTGCGCCAGGCCTCCGCCGATCATCGTGAGCACGAAGTAGAGCCCGTACCAGCCCCACTCGGCGGGCCGTGGCTGCCAATCGGGTTCGTACGGGATCAACCGTTCAAGAACCGTCAGGAAACCGATCGCGCCGAGCAGGAAGAACTGGCTCGTCCGCCCGAGGTCCCAGCGCCAGCGCAGGGCGGCGACCGATATCGACACGACCGCGAACAGCAGGGCCGGGTATGCGGCATGACGCAGCACGGTGCACAGCTGCCCCCTCACGGCTACCCCCTTCGCGATCCACCGCCGAACGATCACCGAAAGCAATCGTTCCGATACTAACGGCGACCGGAAGGCGGCGCGAGGCATTTTGGGAGGGAATCGCAAGCGCCAAGGGTTTTCTGATAATAGATTGGAAAATTACCAGCCAGTTCGGCGAGTAATTTCCGAGGAAATGTATTTGATTATCGGATCAATAGACCTGCACGTTTGACGCTGCGGATCACCGGCGCCGTCTCCAACGAGCCGACCCCGTCCAGGGCCCCCAGGCGGTCCGTCAGATAGCCGTAGAACGCCTCGACGTCCCGGCAGACCAGACCGGCCACCAGGTTCGCCGGCCCGGTGGTCGCGGCGGCGAACCCCACCTCGGGGTGGTCCGCCAGCTCCTGGGCGACGGCCGTCAGCCGGCCCGGCGCCACGGTCAGCCAGCAGAACGCCTCGATCTCGAAGCCGAGCTGCCGGGTGTCCACGTCCACGTCGAAGAACAGCAGGCCCGACCGGGTCAGCCCGGCCAGCCGGCGCCGCACCGTCGCCTCCGAACCGCCGGTCCGGGCCGCAAGTTCGGCCAGCGGCGTCCGCCCGTCGACCGCGAGCGCCGTCAGCAGCGCGCGGTCCAGCGCGTCCGGCACCACCGGGACCGCCGGGGCCCCCGCACCCCCGGACTCCCCCGCCCCGCCGTCGCGCGGCCCGGCCGCCCGCAGCCGGGCCACCTGCTCCGCGCTCAGCGCCGAGGTGCGCCCGCTCCACGCCGCCCGCCCGCCCACGAAGGTCCGCAACAGGTAGTGCGCGCTGACCGAGAGCACCCGCGGCGTCCTCGGCAGCTTCCCCAGCAGCAGCTCCTCCCGGTCCGGCCGGGCCGGCGAGCGGGTGTTGCAGACGATCTCGGCGCCGCCCGACAGCAGGCTCACCCAGGAGGTCTCCGGACGGCGGGCCAGCGCCTCCGCGATCGCCGCCGCCGCGTCCGGCACGCAGCGGACGCGGGTCAGCCAGTCGACCTCACCGAGCATCCGCGCCCGGGTCCGCCCCACCACCCGCACCAGGCCGTCGGCGCGCAGGCGGTGGTAGCGGCGGGCCACGGTCTGGTCGGACACCCCGAGCACCTCGGCGATCCGCCGGAACGGCGCCCGGCCGTCCACGTGCAGGGCGTGCAACAGCGCGCGGTCCAGCGCGTCCAGCGTCACGGTTTCCACCAGCAGGACGGTACCCGGTGTCGAGATCCGTCGGATCGGGGCCGGTTCCCGGCGCGCCCACCCGCCCCGGGCCGAGAGTGGCGGTGCCCCGGCCGCCCGGCCCGGGGCACCGGAACGACGCGGTTCGACGAGCAGCAGGGAGTACGGGGATGCGGAAGTGGTGGCCGCTGGTGGCGGTCAGCCTGGGGGTGTTCATGCTGCTGACCGACGTCAGCATCGTGATCGTGGCGCTGCCGGACGTCGGCACCGGGCTGGGCATGGACTTCGCCGGGCTGCAGTGGGTCCTGGACGGCTACGCGCTCGCGCTGGCCGCCCTGATGCTGGGCCTCGGCGCCCTGGCCGACCGGCACGGGCGCCGCCGCGTCTACACCGCCGGGCTGGCCGTCTTCGCCCTGGCCTCGCTGGCCTGCGGGCTGGCCCCGAACGGCCCGGTCCTGATCGCCGCCCGGGTGGTCCAGGCGGCCGGCGGCGCCGCCATGTTCGCCACCGCCATGGCCCTGCTCAACCTCGCCTACCGGGGCCGCGACCGGGCCGTGGCGTTCGGCGTCTGGGGCGCGGTCAGCGGCGCCGCGGCCGCCACCGGCCCGGTGGCCGGCGGCCTGCTCACGGAGTACCTGGGCTGGCGGTCGGTCTTCCTGGTCAACCTGCCCGTCAGCGTCGCCGCCGTGGCGCTCGCCCTGCGCACCCTGCCCGAGTCCCGCGACCCCGCCGCCCGCCGGACCGACCTGCCCGGGGCCGCCGCGTTCACCGTCGCGGCCGGCGCCCTCGTCCTGGTCCTGATCCGCGGCGGCGCCGACGGCTGGACCTCGACGCCGGTCCTCGCGCTGGCCGCGCTCGCCGCCGTCGCCCTCGTCGCGTTCCTGCTGATCGAGGCGCGCAGCCCGCACCCCCTGCTGGACCTCGGGCTGTTCCGCCGGCCGTCCTTCACCGGCGTGCTGATCTGCGGCCTGGTCTACTCCGCCGCCGCCTTCTCCTACCTCCCCTACACCTCGCTCTGGCTGCAGGCGGTGCTCGGCCAGGGCCCGCTCGCCGCCGGACTCACCCTGCTGCCGATGAGCGCCGTCGCCTTCGTCGTCTCCGCCGCGGCCGGCCGCCGGCTCGCCACCCTCCCGGCCGCCCTCCCGCTCGGCGGCGGCCTCGCCGTCATCGGCGCCGGCGGCCTCCTCCAAGCCACCCTGGACGGCTCGTCCGACTGGCCCGCCCTGCTGCCCGGCCTCGCCCTGACCGGTCTCGGCGTCGGCGCGGTCAGCCCCGTCCTGGCCTCGACCGCGATGGCCGCCGTCCCGCCGGAGCGCGGCGGCATGGCCGGCGGCGCGCTCAACACCTTCCGCCAGCTGGGCCAGGCGCTCGGCATCGCGGTCTTCGGCCTGGTCCTGCACGACGGCCTGCGCACCTCCCTGGCCGGCCACCCCGCCGTCCCCGACCCGACCGCCGCCGCCCACACCCTGAGCACCGGCCACCTCCCGGCCGGCACCCCGGAGACCCTGGTCCGCGCGGCCTTCGCCACCGCCCTCGACCACACCCTGGCGGCCGCCTCCCTCACCGCCCTGGCCGGTGCCGCCCTGGTGGCGGTCCTCCTCCGCCCCCGCCGCACCCCGGCCCCCGCCTCCCCGACCACCACCCCCACCCCGGCCCCCCGCCTGCCCACCCCCACCGGATGACCCGTCACCCCCCGGCGCCGGCCCCCGGAAACGCCGAAAGGCCCGATCGGACAAGTCCGACCGGGCCTCTCGCACCGGAGCCGCCTGCGGGATTCGAACCCGCGACCTACGCATTACGAGCCCAAGAGTGATCATGATGGCTGCTGCCAGCATCGATCGCTTGGTAATGAACCTGCAGGTCAGGACGTTGCGCCGTGATCCACGATCCCGCCCGAACCGGCACGTGCTGCCCCGTCCGCTCACGCATCGCTCACGCGCAGGCCTGTTAGCGGCCAAGATCATCTCCCCGTGGACGGCCAGCTCCTCCCCACTGGCGGCCCCTGCTGGCGGCCGCTTACGCTCCCCACCAGCGGACCGCCGACTACGGCCCGTGACCCGCTCGACCGACGCCGTTTCGTCTGAGCGGGCCGCTGCCGAGTGATCGTGTGCTCCAGGGCCGACCGCGAGAACGGAGGCGAGACATGGCGGAGGAAGCCGGGGCAGACCCCTGGCCGCTCGTGGTCCGGGTGGCCGGCGGGCGGGTCAACCATCTGGCCCGTCGGCGGCTGTCCCGGGCAGGGCAGCCTACTCAGTGGCTCGACCTGGCCTGCGGTGGCAGCTGCCTGGCCGGCGCGATGGACAACAGCCTGCGGGAGGCCAAGTGCGCACGGTGCGCTGACCGTGCGGGGAGGGACCGTGATCCCGAGAGGTGGCGATCTGCTGCTGCCAATCGCCGTACTCAGCTGGCGGTAGACCGCGGCCAGCACCCGCTGCCGTTCCCGGTGTGACTACGAGGCGGACACCTGGACGGCCGGACCCCGGGGCCGACCTGAGTAGCCCCGAGTCCCTCCATGAGCACCAAGAGGCACACGCCGGTATTCATATCACTGAATGTAGCGGCCGGCGCGGCCAGATGACTCCCCGTCAAGTGGCCGTCCTCGGGGGAATCCAACTGGCCGCTGACACAGGCCCAGGTCCAGGCCGGTCGCTCTCTCTGAAGGTGGCGCGCCAAACCTCGCGCCATCCGAGCGTGCCCACTACCTTGGGCCGCTCCCTCCGAAACCGACCGCCCCAGCATCAAGCGGTCTAGTCAGCGGGAAACCTCCACCAACCGGGTGGTTAGCGCTTCGACGGCCCCGCCAAGAGGCTTCTGAGGGCAGTGCAACCGCGTATCGGCCGACACGAGGCTCGCGGATCAGTCCGCCACCTACCCAGCGGTTCAGCGGCGAGCCAGCGGGAACGGGCCGCCGCCGGGATGGGCCTGGATCTGGGCGGCGAGCTTTGTGACGCAAGAGGGAGCAGCCATAGGCCAATCATGATTCCAGGCACCGACAGGCCAAGGGGAATCGAAAAATTCACCTCTTACTACTGCCGCCATAATTTACAAAGCCACTCCGAGGCGCTGGAAATAATGCGCCCGAATGAGCGGTCCATTGAATTTTTCTGGACCGCCAGGGAGCATGAGGCACCGGGCCCCGAGACGCGCCGATGTCGATGTTCAGTCAAACTGCGCGGCGTCCGACATGCCGGCTACCCAGCCCAAGCCGCGCTTAGCGCGCTGGAGTTCACCGCCGTACGGCCAACTTAGCGAGCCGTCCGCCCTCAGTCAACGAGTCCGGCATAGCGGTCAATGATGAACAAGGTACGCCTAGCAGATAAACTAGCCCTAAAGGATCAATATGAGAGAAATCGGCTTTCCGCTTGCATCATTTCGACTTGCGCCCCTAGCTTTCTCATGGCGCGGCCCGGATGGCAGAAGGGCCGCCGCCACCAGGCTCTAGGGCTTCTATTCTCGACCTCGTTGGGAGGCGTCCTCGGTAATGGATGAAGTGATCGAGGACTTCGTTGAGGCGCTGTTGGAAGACAGCGAGCGCCTCGGGCAGCTTGAACGAGAGCACGTCGTGCAAGTGGCGAGCCGACGAGGCATCACCCCGAAACAGCTAGATCACGCCTTTGCGGTTCTACGCGATCACGGGGTGCTCAATGACGGGTCCGCCGTACGGGTAGAGGTTGCCCATGACGTGGTCAACTCGGAGCCAGCAGGCTCCAGGACACCTCACTCAGGGGCGTCCGCGAACCAGATCGGTCGCCACCGCATCCTGAGCGCCGAGGAGGAGGTACGGCTCGGGCGGACGATTCAGATGGGCCAGCGCGCGGCCCTGTCTCTAGCTGCCGGCGAAAAGCTGGGCGATGCCGCTGAGCTAGTACAGGACGGCGAGGCCGCTCGCAACACCCTGGTTCGTCACAACGTGCGCCTGGCGATCGACATCGCAAAGCGGTTTCTCCCAGGCGCGGGCGACCTGGAGCTGGACGACTTGATCCAGGAAGGTGTCCTGGGGCTGAACCGCGCTGCGGAGAAGTTCGACCCGACACTGGGGTACAAGTTTTCAACGTATGCGACCTGGTGGGTTCGACAGTCCATCAGTCGCGCCATCGCGAACACGGGCTCAGTGGTGCGCTTGCCAGTGCATGTGCGCGAGGATCTCCGCCGTGTCGATCGATACGCGCGTGGCTTCGAGGAGCGCAACGGCCGGAAGCCCTCGCTGGCGGAGCTGGCCGAAGGGCTCGGGGAGAAGCCAGCGGAGATTCGCGCGCTGCTGGACTACTCCGCGCCCGTCATCCACCTGGACGTGCCGGTCGATGAGGAGGGCGGCGCGACTCTGGGGGATCTCGTACTCGCGTCCAAGGTCGAGCTTCCGGAGGAGGAGTCCATGCGGCATCTCCTGTGGGAACAGATCTTCGACACAATCAACACCCTGCTAGCTGGCACAGATCCGCGGCTCGCCCGCTTGCTCGAGGGCCGCTTCGGCCTCGACGGCGAGGAGCCGATGACTTTGGACGCGCTGGGCAAGGAGTTCGGCATCACTCGCGAGCGCGTGCGCCAGTTGGAGAAGAAGTTGCTCGAGCGACTGAAGACGAACGAAGGACTCAAGACGCTGACGGCGGAGTACTTGGGACGGGAGGCAGCGGCATGACGCAGGATGTGATTGAGGCCCAGAGCCGCTTCGTGGCCTGGCTTGACCGGCAGGTCACGGCCGAAGGGCGAGGCGATGGCGACGATGTGCTGGACGCTGATCCGTCTGGGGTGTACTGGCTGGGACGGCTCGCGCCTGAAAGCGATGCCGCGGCGGTGGGCCGGGAGCGACGCATGGATCCCTGTGCCATTGGGATGCGTCTGCGTCCTGCGCAGTCGGGCCCTTGGTCCTTCGCGGTCCGAGTGCGTGCACTGGCCTGGAACCGAGTGAGGGACGCGCAGGAGCGGAACGAAAAGTGGGAGAAGACCGGGTGCATCGATGAGCTCGTGCACATCGAAGCCCCGGCGGGCGCGGTGGGACAGAGGTTCGGGGCGCAACAGATTGCCGTCGCCCTGGAACGCGTCGGAGCCAGCGGCTCCAGTGCCGAAGTGCGAATCACTGACGAGTCATGGCGCGGGGCGCCCGAGCTTGTGGTGGAACTTGTCAACACGACCGCTGAGGGGCCGCGCCAGCGCGGCGAGCGCCACCTCTTCGAGGTAGAGCTCAGAGTGCAGGAACTCCCGACTCTGCCGTTCCTGCTGGAGTCGTTGCCCGATAGCTTCCGCTACGACCGGCGTATTCCAGCGATCGGAATGAACTGCGGCGTGGACGTCGTGAGCCCCCGCGAGCTGACCACCACCGACCAGGTGGTTGTTGAGCGGCGTCGGCCCGAATACACCTTCGAGCGCACCGATCCGGCGGTCCTGTCGCTGACTTTCGAGCGGCTGTCGGAGGACCCGATTGCCACGCTGACGCAGTTGGTCGACGCTTACGCGTCGTGGGGGGACGATCACTGGTCACCGGACAGTCTGAAACGTCGAGCCGCGGAGGGACAGTGGCAGCCTGAGATGCTCGACCAGGCCCGGGATGCGGCCGCTGAACACGTCGTCGAGCTGGAACGACTGCGCGCTGGAGTCACGGCGCTTGAGATGGACGACAATCTTCGCCAGGCGTTTAGGCTGATGAATCGGGCGATGCACCGCGCGGCTCGGGGCAGGTACGAAGGATGGCGCCCGTTCCAGATCGGCTTCGTGCTCTCGGTATTGCCGTCGCTCGTCCGCCAGGGCACTGACTGGCAGACGGTGGACACCGTCTGGTTCGCCACTGGTGGCGGCAAGACGGAGACCTATCTGGGGCTGCTCGTACTCGCTGCCTTCTACGACCGTCTCCGGGGGAAGCTGGCGGGCATCACCGCCTGGAGCAGGTTTCCGTTGCGCATGCTGTCTCTGCAGCAGACCCAGCGCTTCGCGGACGCGCTGGCTGCGGCCGAACTGGTCCGCCGCGAGTACGATGTGGTCGGCTCGCCGATCTCGCTTGGTTACTTCATCGGTTCCAGCGCCACACCCAACGAGATCCCTACGGCACCCACCGAGTTCAACCCGATCGATGTTGACGAGCCCGGAATGGCCAATCGGTACCAGGTGCTCAACGCCTGCCCATTCTGCGGATCGGAACAGATCCGCATGAAATTCCACCGGGGCGACTGGACCTTGCGTCATGTCTGTCCGGCGCCCCAATGTCCCTCGGGAGGCCAACCGCTCCCTGTCTACGTTGTCGATCAGGAGATCTATCGCTTCCTGCCCACCGTGGTCATCGGCACCCTGGACAAGGCCGCCTTGATCGCTATGCAAGCAGGCATGCGCGCCTTCGTTGAAGGCCCGGCGGGCGAGTGCTCACGCCCCGGCCACGGCTTCACCTACGCCAAGCGTTCCAAGCGCCCGAGCGGCTGCCTGGTTCCCGATTGCGAGGCGAGCGTGGTTCCGCTGAGCCCTGCGACGCGCGTGCGCTTCGCTCCGTCATTCCGACTGCAGGACGAACTGCACCTCTTGCGCGACTCCCTGGGCGCGGTGGACTCCCACTACGAGTCACTGTTGGACGCGCTGCAGCTGGAACTTACCGGCCACACGCCGAAGATCATCGCCTCATCCGCAACTCTGACAGGGTTCGATCGGCAGGTACAGGTCCTGTACAACCGCTCCGGCCGGGTCTTCCCCGTCCCCGGACCATCGGCTCGCGAATCCTTCTGGACTCGTGAGACGGACAATCCGCTGCGCAGATTCGTCGCGGTGTGGCCTCGCGGAGTCACCCTTGAGTGGGTCTCCGACCGCACTACGACCATCGTGCAGCAGTCAGTGCGCCGGCTTCTCGAAGACGCTGACGTTGTTTGTGCTCAGGCCGGCATCGACACGATCCATGTACCGATGCTCCTCGATCTTTACGGTACGCACGTCGTGTACGGGAACACCGTGCGCGATGTGGAGGCAGCCAGGCGCTCTCTGGGGACACAGGTGCCTGTCAGTCCGCTGAACACCGCTCAGTTGACTGGTCAGACACCGTTTGACGAGGTCCGCGAGACTTTGCGTCGGCTGCTTCGGCCGGAGGAGGATTTCCATGACCGTCTTCACGTGATCACAGCCTCGTCGATGATCTCTCACGGGGTGGACGTCGACCGTCTGAACATCATGACCGTACTTGGCGTGCCGCTCACCACCGCCGAGTTCATTCAGGCCACCGCGCGTGTTGGGCGAGCCCACCCAGGCTTGGTCTACGTCATTCACAAGATCGGGCGCGAACGCGACGCCGCTGTCTTCTCGCACTTCATTCCCTTCATTGAGCAGGGTGACCGGTTCGTGGAACCCATCCCCGTCACCCGGTCGAGCCGCCGTGTCCTTGAGCTGACAACCAGCGCTGCCATTGAGGCGCGCCGCCTTTTCGTTCACGAGCCGCGGTCCGCTGGCGGCCGACTGACCACAGTGGATCTACTTCGCAAGTACGCGAGCCAAACGGGCCTGGCGGCCGGCGAGGAAGCCCGAGCCTGCGCCGTAGCCCTCGGTTTGGAAAGCCAGCACCACCTGGCGGTCGGAGATGTCGCTCGCCAGCTGGAGACGTACTTCATGCGGTTGGAGAACCCCGGCGACGGTGCCCGATGGCCACAGCAACTGCTCTCACGCGCTCCTATGCGCTCGCTGCGCGACGTCGAGGCGCAGATCCCTGTCAGCGACGACTGACCGAACTCGGAGAAGCACACATGAAGGACCAGCGCAGCGGCTCACAGATCCTGTACGGCTTCCTGCCCCAGCAGACCGCCGATCTCAAGGGCGGAATCTGGCGCACCACCGAGTGGAAGGATCCGCGCGTCGTTGATGTCGACGACGCGATCATCCGGGGACGCCTCATCGCTGAACTGCAGGGTTGGGTTGAGCATGGCATGGACCCTAGCGCCGTAAGCTTCCTGCGCTCCGGGGGGCCGATCGAGGTGGTGGCAGTCAACCCCGAACGCGGCGTGCGCGTGGAGCGTTTCCCGCTCGTCTGGGTTTGCCGGGTCTGTCGCCGGGTGGAGACTGGCAACCCCAAGAGCTGCCCATGCGGCAACAACCGCTGGGAGCAATTGCACTTCGTCGGGTTCCACGACTGCGGGCTACTTGAGCAGCCTGTCATTCCAAGATGCCGCGAGCATCACCAGGTGCGCATGCCGCACCAGTCCAGCATGGATGCCGCACGCGTTCGCTTCGACTGCCCGGTATGCCACCGGGAGCTCCAGAAGGGCTTCGGGTTCCGCAAGTGTCCGTGCGGGCGGCGCTACTCGGAAGGGAAGGCCGCCGAATTCATCCGCTACAACGTGCACCGCTCAGCCAGTGTCTATACCCCTCAGACCTTCACTCAGGTAAACCCTGCCAGCCGTGCCGCGATGCGCCGCGTCACCGAGTCCGGTGGTCCGCGACGAGCACTAACCTGGGCGCTGGGCGGGTTCGAGGACGCAGAGCCTGGGGCAGGCCGCCAGACCCAGACCTCCCTGGTCGACCAGCTGGTGGCGTCAGGCCTGACGCGGGCAGTGGCCGAGCAAATGGCGACTGTGGCCAGTCAGGCAGGAGAACTTGGCGTCGAAGAGGACCTTGGAGCGCTGGCAAGTGCGCCTGCCTCGCAGATCGAAGCGGCCGAGCGTGAGGCTGTCGATGTCGCGCTCGCTGCCACCGAGAAGGATTCGCGTCGACGCATCGGCGACCTCGTCACGCCTACGACGCCCGCTGATGCGCTCCACCGCTACGAGGTGGAGTACCCCGCCGCACTGCGCCGGGCTGGACTGGCCGGGGTCGATCTGTTCACCGACTTCCCCGTCCTCAAAGCCGTCTACGGCTACACCCGAGGAAGCGGCGAGCCAGGGGCGTCTCGCTTGAGCCTGTTCACAGGTAGAAGTGGCCGTCGCGTCTACGCTGACCTGCGCGCAACGGAAGCACTCTTCTTCCGCCTCGACCCCCTGCTGGTCCACGCCGCCCTGAGCCAGCGGGGCCACTCCCTGCCGGCCGCCCAGGACGCGCGCACTGCTCGGAGTGTCCTTGCCGCTCAGGTGGCCCCGCCTTCGCGGTTCAGCGACCCAGTGGACGCCGCACCCGTGGGCCGGGACCTGCTGACGCTCATCCACTCCTACGCCCACCGCGCCATCCGTCAACTCGCTGTCTTCGCCGGCGTTGACCGTGAAGGTCTCGGCGAGTACCTCGTCCCGAGGCACAACGGATTCTTCGTCTTCGCTGCCAGCCGCGGGGACTTCGTGCTGGGCGGGCTGCAGGCCGTCTTCGAGAATGACCTCCACCTCCTCCTGGCAACCATCGCTGGTGCGGAATCGAGGTGCGCCATGGATCCCGCGTGTGAGCGCAACGGCGGCGCCTGTTATGCGTGCCTGCATCTCGGGGAACCCGCCTGCGACTACTTCAACCGCTACCTGAACCGGACTTCCCTCTTCGGTCCGACCGGCTTCTTGGCTACCGCAGCCCGCAGAGTGAACTGATCTGATGAGTTGCAGACGGCGGCAGCCAACGAGCCGCCGTCTGCGACGACGCGATCCCAATCGGCGAGGCGGCTTCAGCCCACGTAGTCCGGATTTACGATCATGGTCTGGTGCAGATGAGCCAGGTCGATGCCGCAGTGCGCCGCGATGTCGCGCTGCCGCTGACAGACCCCGTCTTCGGACAACCAGGCCGAGCGCCATTGCCGGCGGGAGCTCGGAACCGGTGACGGCACTTCAACCGCCAACCACTGTTGGCTTCCCGGAAGGCACCGAGCTCCGCAGCTGTCGGAGCCATTGGTCGACCCGTTCCGCTGCCGCGGCTGGGTCCTCGTGCTCCCAGACTCGGATGACCGTCCAGCCAGCCGCACTCAGCTTCTCCGTGGTCTCGGCGTCCCGGGCACGATTGCCCTCGATCTTCTCTCGCCAGAAGTCCGCGTTCCTGGTCGCCGGCCGGTAGTGCTCGGGGCAGCCATGCCAGAAGCACCCGTCTACGAAGACCGCGACCTTGTCGCGCGGGAACACCAGGTCCGCGCTGCGTCGAATTTCAGCCAGCGGCCTGGCGTTGACCCTGTAACGCAGGCCGCGATTGTAGAGCAGGCTGCGCAGCGCCAGTTCCGGTCCGGTGTCCTTGCCTCGGTTGGCTCGCATAGATGCGCGCACCTCCTGCGAGGAGGCCGTCGACTCGGGCGGCAGCGGCTCCTCCGTCACCAACCCCTTTTCCCGTGCGTGTCGCCATGCCTCGGCCAAGTTCTCCTTGCGGGAGTCTCGCTCGACCTCGCAGACGTACCTCTCCTGGGTTTCACCGTCCTGCGACCAGCGCAGGTACGCGCGAATGCGTCGCGTACGCCGGTACAGCCGAAGGGTGATCGAGGCACGCGCGTAGCGCCCGTCTCCGAGAGCGACGCTGCGATGGTTGCGGCCTCCAGCGGCGCGGTCCTGCTCCAGCGCTGGCGCGATGGAGCCAGCGCGTCGCTTGTACGCGCGCTCCGGGGGGAGCCGCTCTTTCCAGTGCCCCCCGTCCCCTATCTGCGGCATGTGATCAGTGCCCCGCTGCCGTCAGGGCGTCGGCGACGGCGTTGGCGAAGAACTCGCCGAGCACAACCGGAACCGCGTTGCCCAGCTGCCGCATCTGCTCGCCACGGGGGCCGGAGCCAAGCCACTCGTCGGGAAACGTCATGACGCGGGCGGTCTCCCGCACGGTCATGTAGCGGTGCTGGTAGGTCTCGCCGTCGAACGACGAGGAACCACGGACAAGCTTGTCGGTAAGCATTACCGACTCTCCTCCGGGAACGCCGTGAACGCCGGCCTTGACGGTCTTGGCTGGCCGGT
Source organism: Kitasatospora sp. NPDC127111 (assembly GCF_042677465.1). Lineage (NCBI taxonomy): Bacteria > Bacillati > Actinomycetota > Actinomycetes > Kitasatosporales > Streptomycetaceae > Kitasatospora > Kitasatospora sp. NPDC127111. The sequence continues at coordinate 52,401 of NZ_JBHXTG010000002.1, read as the reverse complement.
CGAGCTCGTTCGGCGTGTGGCCCTTGTAGATCCGGGCACCTGGCCAGCCGATGTGATCGACGACGCCGATCTCCTTGCCGAAGTCGAACTTCTCGTACAGTCGGTTCAGGTCCACCGCCGGCAGCGCGGGAAGCCTTGCGTCCGTGCCGTAGCCCTGGATGGCGTCGCGGAGCGTGCGCCATGGCTGACAGTCGTCTTCCTTGATTACCTTGGGCAGGCGGGCCCGAACCCGGTCACGCACGTGACCTGGCACATCCGGGTGGCGCTGCCAATAGGGGCCGTCCTCGTCACGCATGGAGCGCTGCAGAGCGGGCTCCGAAAACCGCTGCGTCTTGACGTACTTCGTGAAGGCCTCGATGTCGACGCCCAGGTCGGCCCGGAAGGCCACGATGACCACACGATTCCGTATCTGCGGGACGCCATAGTCGGCGGCGTTGACTGGGACCATCACCACCTTGTAGTGGTCGGGGTCGCCGTCGTCATCGGAGAGTCCTCCGAGGATGCGTGTCAGCTGCGCGTTGTGGTCCTGCCACCTCACCTCGTCATCGCGCTTCTCGAACGGGAGGCTGAGCTCGTTCTGGATGTACTGGAAGTACTCCGCGAACGACGGCCGCAGCAGGCCCCGGACGTTCTCGCAGATGACGGCCTTCGGCCGGATCTCCCGCACAGCCTTGAACATGGCGGGGAACATGTTGCGCTTGTCCTCGTCGCCCTTGGCGACTCCGCCGGCGCTGAACGGTTGGCACGGGGGCCCGCCGGCAAGGACGTCGACCTTCCCCTCGAGCGCGCTCATGTCGAGATCGCGGACGTCCCCCGGATAGAGCGGGGCCGCCTCGCCGGGCTTCGGAGGAATGGGCTTCCGCTCCTCGGTACGCAGCAGGCCGTCGACACCAAGAGTCTTCCGCGCGCTGGCCACGAGGGTCTCGCAGGCCCTGTTGTTGAACTCGTTGAACAGTAGCGGGCGGAAGCCCGCCTGGTGGACCGCCATGGCAAGGCCGCCCCCGCCCGCGAACAGCTCAACACTAGTGCGCGGCTTCTTCATGTCTTGTGGCTGGTCAACCATGCGAGAACCATACCGCGGAGATGGCGATCTTGGCAGGATTTCACCCGAACGTGTCCCCCGATAGTGAGCAAGAACATAGGGTTGCCTTGATCAACGTCGGACTATGAGCGGGGCGACATGACGCAGGCGGCCAGGCGGAACGGTCGGGGCACCTACCACGACGACTTCCGGCTGAGCATCACCAAGGCCCTTGGTGATCAGCTGGCCGATGCGCTGTCCCATTTGGGGCGCGCGCCCCTGGCCGACGAGAACCTCGCGCAACTCGACGACCGGCCCGGCGTGTACCAGCTCTACCTCGATGGCGACTTCGTCTACGTCGGTAAGGCCGACAAGACCCTGCCCGGGCGGCTGAGGAACCACTTGCGCAAGCTCTCGGGGCGCCGCAACATCGACCTCGCCGACGTCGCCTTCTCCTGCCTGTACGTCGCGGAGGACTTCTCCGCCCTCGCGCCGGAGCAGCTGCTCATCAGCCACCACAAGGAGATGGGCAACATCCCCTGGAACAACAACGGTTTCGGCAACAAGGACCCGGGGCGCCAGCGTGACAGCACGATTCTGAAGAACAACCACTTCGACGTCGTGTTCCCGATCGACCTGGATCGACCAGTCGAAGGGCTTGTCCCGGGTGATACCTCTCTCCACGCCTTCTTGAAGGCACTCAAGGGTGGGCTGCCCTACAACTTCCGATACGCGGAGCCACCGCGCTCGAAGTCCTCGTTCGTGACTGTGCCGCACGGTGGGCTGTCGGCCAACGACGCATTCCGCATGCTCTCCGAGGCGCTGCCGGAAGCATGGCAGGTTGCGGCTCTCATGGGGTACGTGATCATGTACGGGGACTCGCCGAACGAGTACAAGAGCGCGTGGCGATACTTCCGGTCCGGGACGGTGCTCGACGCTGAGCCCGAGGCCTCACCCGAGGAGATGGGCCAGGACGACATCTTCGACGAGGATTGATCTCGCAAGCCCACCAGCCAATGAGCCCGATCCCAGCCTGGCCGCGCCCGCCGGCCCAGGCTGGACCTGGCTCTGATTGAGCAGAGAAGACATGGCCCCCGAGTACACGCCGAACTCGTTCGATCCCCTGTCGACCGAGCAGATCGCGAACACCATCTGCGAGACCTTCGAACGACAGCCGCTGGTCTCCATGACCCACGAGATCCCTCGATTCGAGGGTTCTGGGCTGTACGCGCTCTATTACCGGGGCACGAGCGTGGACTTGTACTCGCCCCTCGCTCACCTGCAGATCCCCGTGTACGCGGGCCAGGCGCTCTCCAGTAACAGTGCCACCGGGGAGAAGGTCCGGGAGAAGTTCCCCCTTCACAGTCGCCTCAAGCAGCACCGGCTTTCGATCATCGAGGGTGGCCTGCCCATCGCCGAGTTCCGCTTCCGGGCTCTCCTGCTCCCCGATGTGCACGCCGATCTGGGCGAAAATGGTCTGCGCGTCGGCTACCAGCCGATCTGGAACAGCAGGCTCAAGGGCTTCGGCAGCAAGGAGCAGGGAGCCACTACCCGCAAGAGTAAGAAGAGCATGTGGGACACCGTGCACGACGGTCGTCGGCGCACCCACGGCGGGGTGGTCTACGATCCCGAATCGCTGATCGCCATTGCAAAGGCGCATATCGAGCAGCAGGTCAGCGGCTACGACTCACTCGCATGGCCCCATCCAGCCGCCGACATGTTCCTCGACCTCGGCACTCCCTGAGCCCGAGGCGCAAACGTCGGAGCGGCTTGTCAGGTACCGGCGGCAGCGGCTGGCGCTGTCCTGCAGCCAGCCATCACGTTGGCCAGCGCCTGCTTTTTCGTCACCCATTCCGTGTCCCCAGCAGAGACCGATTGCCGAACCGCTTCGAGCACGGCTTCGTCGGCTGCGGCAGGCTTGGCCAGGTATGCGCGCATGTACTGCTTGAAGAGCGCGCGCAACTGGTCCGGCCGAGTTCCGGTCTTGGCTCTCAGTGAGAAGACCGGGAGGAACCACGCTTCGAAGTCATCCCTGATCACCTGGGTGGCTCGGTAAGCGTCGTGCAGCGGCTGCAGGCTGGCCATGTGGTCGTACGGGAGGTGGCCGTGCAGGGCGTACTGGAGCCGGGTGCCGTCGTGTTCGCGGAAGTACTGGCCGTGGGCGGCAATGTGGTTGGCGGCGTTCTCGGTGATGGTCATGACGGCAATGTCCGCTTCGCGCCTTCGGGCTGCGGCGAGGACGGTGGCGTGGATGCCGACGCGCGGGTCGAGGACGAGACGGTTGAGGCCGAGGGGCGAGAGGTCGATGCCGTGGTCGCGGGTTCGGGAGAGGATCAGGCGCTCGGCTACATTGCCGGCGGTGTGCTGGAGGTGCTTGGGCTGCTGGCGGTGGCTGGCGTGGATGTCCGAGCGGTCGAGGACGGGGCGGTCCTTCGCGAGTTCGGCGACGAGGTGGAGGCCCGTGCAGTCTTCGGTTTCGGTGCTGCCACAGGCGTTGCAGTGGTGGCTGCCGGTGCCGGTCATGTGACCGCAGGACCGGCAAGTGGGGACGGTCTCGCGGCTGATGGTGAGGGTGCCGGCGCGGAGGTTGTTCTCGATCATCTCCAGCGCGAGGTTGGCGACCTCCGCGTCGGTGTCGGTCATGATGCCGCCCACCGGGAACTGTCCGGGCGGGTACTTGTCGGTTATCAGGTCGGCCTCGAACCGCTGGCGGGGGATCTTCGGGCCCTCGGCCTGGCGGTGGCGGAGGTCTCCGGCGAGGGTGACGGTGTTCCACAGGTGTGGTGCGGACGGTAAGCCCAGGATGGCGTTGAGGGCGGCGGCGAGGCGGATGCCCACGGCCTTGCCGGGGCGGGTGTCGAAGGTGAAGGGGCCGTTCTGGACGGGCCCGTTGAGGAACAGGTGTCGCACGGGCTCCTCCTAGATCGGCGGGGTGGTGGTTCCCGTCCGGGTGAACCGGCCGTCTCGCAGTTCGTAGTGGAGGATCGCGGCGTTGGGCATCTTGCCCTTCCGCTCCTCGGCGAGGATCTCGGGCAAGGCGCGGGATTCGAGCAGGGATCGCAGCGCCACCGCAGCGGTCTGGTGGGTGAAGGCGACGACGGTGCGCGCTCCCTGGAGTTCGGCCTGGGCGAGGGCGGCGAACTCGGCGGCCCGGCTGAGCACGCCCTCGGCGAGCGACTCACCGCCGCCCGGCGCGGTCCAGACGTGCTTGCGCAGGCGGCGGTCCTCGGCGAGTGCGGGGTAGCTCTCGTACAGCTCGCGCTTGGTCATGTAGGTGGCGTCGCCGTAGTGCTGCTCGTCCAGGAGCGCCGTCTGCCGGGGCCAGCCATCGGGGAGGGCCGGCAGGGCGATCGCGGCGGTGTCGATCGCCCTGCGGTAGGTCGAGGTGTAGACGTGCAGCAGCTCGGAGCCCGCGAGCTGCGGGAGGACCTCGGCGAGCCACTGGGCCTGCCGGAAGCCGCGCGGGGTCAGGCCGACGATGGTGCGGGAAATGGCGTGCGCGGCGGCTCCGCTGTAGGGGCGGGGGTCCTGGTAGAAGCCGTTGTCCTTGTCGGCGTTCTCGACGGACTCGGCGTGCCGGATGACGAGCAGGGGCAAGACGAGGCTCCTATCCGGCGAGATTGGCGACGTAGGAGCCGCTGACGGTCCAGGGGGTGAGTTCGATGCCGAAGCCGCTGCGTTCGCCGTCCTGGGTGTGGACGAGCTTGCCGGACAGGTGCACGGTGTCGCCGGATCGGAACGCTCCGGTGTAGGCGCCGAGGTACGAGCGCATGTGGGTGATCCGGCGGGCGAAGGAGTCGGCCTGGTCGATGGTCGAGCTGAGGATGGTCTTGACCTTGATCCCGTAGACGGCCGGGGTGGTGAGGCCCTCGGCGTGGTCGGTGATCTTGGCGAGGAGGGAGATCTCGCCGATCTCCTTGGAGGAGATCCGGGCGAAGGTCTTGTCGCGGTCGGAGCGGATGGGTTCGCAGTTGATGTGCGCGCCGGCGTTGGCGGTGAGTCCTTGGAGCTTGCGGCGTTCCTGCTTGACGAGGGCGTCGAAGGAAGTGCCCTCCAGGTACTTGGCCCGGCGGATGTACAGCCGGGTGAGGTCGTCTCCGTCGTACGGCCGGATCAGCTCGGTCTGCTGGAAGAGCTCCTGTGCGGCCTGGTAGCCCTCGGGTCCGTAGCAGACGAGGTCGATGTCGGAGCGCTCGTTGAAGCAGCCAACGAGGAAGGAGCCGGTGACGCCGATCAGGCCCTGGGCGCCGTTCGCGGTGATCCACTCGGTGATCGCCAGGAGGTCCTTGCCTGCCGGGTTGTCGGCGACCGCGCCAGGCTCCTCGTGGATGGCGGCGAGGGCCTGGCGGCAGGAGTAGTGGACGGCCACGTCCTCGCGCGGGATGCCGGTGATGACACAGCCGAGGGTGTCGGAGTAGACGTAGCACTCCGGCCTGCCGGCGAGGATACCGAAGGACTTCGACACGACGCTGTTCTGCCGGTAGGTCCGGTCGAAGAGCCGACGGTCGCCCTTCTCGTCGGGGTGGTACTTGACGTAGCCGAGGTAGTGGCTGCCGGGGTGGCTGTCGCCGATGACCTTGAAGACGACTCCGTGGTGGTCCATCAGGTAGTCGCGGTCACGAACGGTGGGAACCGGCCTACCGGTGTTCAGCGGTGAACCGTTCCAGAGTGGGGAAGGTGCCGGTGTCGATCGTGTTGGACGACTCATACTGATCAAGTCCCATCGTGAAGAGGGTGCGGCGGTACTGCCACTTGATGTGCTTGTCGTGCCGTGTGGGGTCGGTGGGCCGCATGAGGGCGAGGAAGAAGAAGCACTTGACGAGCAGGAAGTCGCCCAGATACTCGCTCACCCGCTGCCCGATCAGGGATGCGGTGGTCTCGTCGAGTGCGCCGGTGTAGGCGGCGCGCTGTTCCAAGGTGATGCTGTAGCCCTTGCCTCCGCCCTTGAAGGCCACGATGTCGAGCGCGGGGTAGACGTCGTAGCCGAGCGGGACCGGTCCGTGGTGCTGCCAGTCGATGACGCCGTCCTGAAGGACGTTGGGCAGGCCGTAGTCGAGATGCCCGTGCACCATCGGGAGCTGGGCCAGCCGGTCGAGGGCGTGCTTGACCGCTTCGTGGACGCGCGGGGTGTCGAAGTCCGGGTTCTCCTCGAAGACCTCTGCCGCGAAGGCCGCCTTCTCGAACCACGGCGTGGCGGGGAGGGGGTGCCTCGCCTGGGCCTGCAGGAGCTTCGATGCGACGCCCGCCGCCGTGCTGATCACCTGGTAGCTGACCTGACCGTCCTGCCTGGCGTCGGCCAGCGCCTCCTCGTGAAGCGAGCTGTCGCCGATGGCGCGCTCGATGACGAAGTAGGTCTCGTTCTCCGACCCGCTGTCGACGATCTCCGGCACCGGGTAACCAAGGCCGGCGGCCAGCTGCTGGAACTCGGTCTCAACCCGCAGATCCTCACCGCCGGTCCGCTTGTAGAGCAGGCCGTCGGCGGACCTCCACACCGCGCCCTGCGTGGCCGTTCTGTCCTTCACGAACTCCCAGTCACTCATCCATCCATCCTTCCGTAGAGCAGAGTTCGGGTGGAGCACGGCTGCTCCGCGCGAGTCGGACGGGGTGGGGCCGGCCGCTCCCGGGGGAAAGAGCGACCGGCCCCCGTCACCGCCCGGCCGGTGCGCCTGGACCAGCACGGACGGAGTCGGTAGGCGCGCGGCGAGCGGCGCTGCGAGAACCATCTGTACGCGCGGGCGCTGGGCCAGGCGGGCGCGTGGGGACGGGGCCTGGGACGGTCGGTGCGGACGAGGCTGGCGATGAGTGCCGCCCTGCGGGCCGAGCGAGGGTGCTCGGGTACCGCGACAGCGGGCACCGCCAGTTCAGCCCAGACCTTCTTGCCATGGGTCGTCGGCTCCGCGCCCCAGGTCTCCGACAGGCCCTCGATCAGCAACATGCCTCGGCCGGTGGTCAGTTCGTCGTTGCCGAAGTTGGCGGCCCCGGTGGGCATCCGGCGCGACGGGTCGTAGACCTCGATCACCACCCGGTCGCCGTCCGGGGAGAGGTAGATGCCGACCAGCAGTCTTCCTGGCGCGTGGATGACCGCGTTGGCGAGCAGCTCGTCGGCGACCAGCGCGATGTCACCCAGCGAAGTCGGGTCGATCCCCCACGAGCGGGCGACTCGGACGACGGCTTCCCGGGCCGGCGGGACGTGGTCGCGCCTGGTGCCGATGAGCGAGATACGTCGGGCGTGAGTGGAGGCGATCACTGGTCACCGTCGCAGGCTTGGACCGCGTCGACAACGCTGTTGCACGGCCAGGGGCCACAGCCATCGCTGCACCGGCCGTCCTCGAACTGGTGGCGGTCGAGGACCTCTCGGGCGTGGGTGCTGGCGGTGGCGAGGCGCTCGCGACGCTCAGCGGCGTGATCCGTGGGGCTCGCGGTTGCGTTCGACGCCCGGCCGTCTTCCGAAGCGAGAGGAACGGCCGCCGCGTCCGCGTCCCGCTGGTGCGTGGTAGCGCCTCTCTGGGCGTTCGAGCGGAGGGTCATCGGCGCTTCTCCTTAGCCACTGGGTAGAGCCGCGCATGACCGCAGATGGGCCTCGGTCATGCGGGAGCGGGGAATCGCGAGCTGCGAGGGTGGTCGAGCTGCTGACGTCCAGACAACTCCATCTCGATGCACCACGGTTAGGGCATGGGCTCCGCGTGCATGATCCATGCAGATCGTGCATGCCGGGTTGTCCTGGTGCGGCTACGCTCCGCTCGCCAGGGCAGGATCAGCATTGGCAGGAGAAGCCATGTCGCGGACGGCCACAGGACACTCCGCTGCGGGTGGGATCGGAGAGGTGATCCGCCGCGCGCGAGTGTTGAGCGGCCGGTCGCAGGCGGACGTGGCCACCGAACTGGGCTACCACCAGTCGAAGATCAGCCGGTTGGAGAGCGGCAAGGGGACGCAGGACATCGACGTCCTGCGCTCTGTCGCAGCCGTGCTCGACATCCCACTGGAAAGCCTCGGCCTGTCCTCCCATACCAGTGCGGACAGCAGGACGGACGACATGCACCGTCGCAACTTCCTGGCCGCGAGCGTCGCCGCGCTCGCGACCCCGACGCCCCGTCCCCGCGTGGGGATAGAGCTGGTCCAGGCGCTGCTGCCTGGACCTGTTCCAGCCGATCACGCGCCACAACCCCAGGCCGCACTCGCGGCCCGGCTCTCCCAGGCGCGGAGGCTCTTCTACACCTGCCGGTACGCCGAACTCGAAGGCACGCTGCCGTCGCTGATCGCCGACCTTCGCCAGGCCCAGGATGCCTCCCACGGCGGCGATCAGGTCCTGTCCGGCCTCCTCGCGACGGCGTACCAGACCGCGGTCAGCCTGCTGCTCAAGCTCGGCGACCATGGCAACGCCTGGCTGGCGGTCGGCCGTGCCATGGCCGAGGCCGAACGGAGCGCCGACCCCGTCGTGATGGCCTCCAGCGTCCGCGTCCAAGCGCACGTCCTCGCGCGCGACAGGCACACCGCGCCCGCCATCAGCCTCATCCGGCACACCGCCGACCAGCTCTCCGGCAGCTACGACCGGCGCCCACCCGAGTACCTCGCCGCGCTGGGGCTCATGCTCCTTCGCGGGGTGACGGCCGCAAGCGCCGGCGGCGACCGCGCTACGACCGCCGATTTCCTCGCCGAGGCCCAGGAGGTCGCACGCTATGTCGACCTCGACAGCCCCGAAGCGTGGGCGAACTTCAGTCCGACCAACGTCGCGCTCCACTCGGTGAGCGCCTCGGTCGTCCTGGGCGACGCCGGAGCGGCGCTGGAAGCCGCCCAGCCGCTGATGCGCAGGCGCATCCCGGTCCCCGAACGCCGGGCGGCACTGTGGGTGGAGGCTGCACGTGCCTACAGCCAGCAGGGCAGACTGGCCGAGGGATACAAAGCGCTCAGGATCGCGGAGAGCTGTGCCTCGGAGGACATCCGCCGACGGCCCAGCGTGCTCGAGCTGGCCGGTGACATGGCCGCTCGCGACCGACGCACCGCCGTCCCGGAGCTTCGCCGTTTCTGCCAGGAGTTGGGAGTCCAGGTTTGACCGAGCACCGCAAGCCGTTCCTGTACGTCGTCGTCTGCGCGTCGGGCATCGCCGACGGAGTGGGCGAGCTGGTCACCGCTGCCCATGCCGAGGGCTGGGGAGTTGGCGTGATCGCTACCCCAAACGGACTCGGGTTCATAGACCAGGAAGCCATCGAAGCCCAGACCGGCTACCCGATCCGCTCGGTCTGGCGCACACCGAGCATCCCCCAGCCGCTGCCCCCTGCCGACGCCATCGCCGTCGCCCCGGCCACCTTCAACACCATCAATAAGTGGGCCGCCGGCATCTCCGACACTCTCGCGCTCGGCATCCTCTGCGAGGCCTACGGACTCGGCATCCCCGTGGCCGTCCAGCCCTACGTCAACTCCGCCCAGGCTGCCCACCCGGCGTACGGGGAGAGCCTGGCCCGGCTCCGGTCGATAGGCGTCCTGATCGGCGACTACGTCCCCCACAAGCCCAAGGCTGGCGGGGGCCGCGACAGGTACAACTGGACCCACGTCCTCGACCTGCTCCGCCCCGTGGCGGCCTCAGCGACGGAGAGGGATTAGCCGATGCACCCGGCTTCAGACGGACAGCCAGGTATCGCTGCCGCGATCGTGATCCGAGAGGGTCGGGTGCTGATGGTCCGGCGCCGAGTCAGCGAGGGCCAGCTCTCGTGGCAGTTCCCGGCAGGCAAGATCGAGCCCGGCGAGTCTCCCGAGCAAGCGGCTGTTCGCGAGACCGCGGAGGAGACGGGGCTGAACGTGGCCGCCATCAAGGTCCTCGGCGAGCGCGTCCACCCGGAGACTGGCCGATGGATGTCGTACATGGTCTGCGAGATCGTCAGCGGCACCGCTGCCGTCGGTGACCTACGAGAACTGGACGCACTGGCGTGGGTGGCGCTTGCAGAGATCCCCGAATACGTCCCATACGGGATCTTCGAGCCAGTGCAGGCATACCTGGATATCGCGCTCAAGGGCTGAGTGAACAGCTAAGGGCGACCACCAACTGGTGGCCGCCCACAGCGGCAGCAGAATTCCGGTCGCTGGTGATCAGCGGTGTCGGGATTGGGTGACGGGGCGCTGCAGGGCAGTCGTGGCGGATGACGGGTTGGTCGTGGGGTGGCGGACGGTCGGGGCGGCAGACGAGCGCAGGAGTGCCGCCTCGACGGTGCGGTTGGGTGCGGGGTTGTAGCTGGTGTGCTGGATGCGGGCGATGAGGACCTTGGCGGGCAGGTGGGCGCTGCCGAGTTCGCGGCGGGCGGCGGCCTCGGTGAGGAGTTGGTGGGGTATGTAGCCGCCAGCCTCGGCGTCGGCGAGCACGGTGGCGAGGGCGGGCCAGTTGGGGTCGGCGAGGATCCGCGTCGCGTGGTCGGGAATGGCGGCGCGGACGTCGCTGGCGAGGGTGTTGCGGGTCTGCTCCTTGGGCTGGCGCTGGGCGAGGAAGGCGAGCTGGTCGGCGGCGGCCTGGTCGTAGGCGGCCTGGAGGTGCTGGACGGTTCGGCGCGCGGCTTCGGCCTGCTGGGCATGGCCTTTGGCGGTGTGCCAGCGCTGGGAGAGGATCGCGGCCCAGACGAGGGCTGCGACGAAGGCGGCGAGGGTGCTGCCGTCCTTGCCGCTGCTGGCGTTCACGAGGTCGCGGGCAGCTTGCCGCAGGCCGGAGGCGGCCTCGTGGTCGGCACGGATCTGGGAGCGCTGGGCGCGGGCGAAGGTCTTTGCTGCTACTCGGAGTTCGGCGCGCAGGTCCTGGGGCGCAGTCTGGGCGGTGGCCTCGATCAGTTCCCCGAGGGCGGTGATGTGCGCCTGCGCACGCGCGTCACCACTGTCGTCGGTGGTGTCGTGGTCGGTGGTGAATGTGTCGAGGGCATTGGTGGCGTGCTGCCAGCGGGTGGCGGGCTTGTTGCGGCGGGCAGTGGGGTGCTCCTCCGGCTTGCCGGCCGCAAGGAGCGCCTGGAGCTTGGGCAGGGACAGGTCGGGGGCGATCTTCCCGCCGGGGATGTAGTTCGGCTGCCCGTTGGCTTTCAGGTCGCCGGAGCGAGCGACGGAGTAGCCCCGAAGGTCGCCGGACGGGAAACGGAGGATCTTGACCTCGACACCATCGGCCTGGAGGTAGGCGAGAAGCTCCTCAGCGTTGCTCGCGTGGGGGATGGCGGCGCGGATGCGGTCCTGGAGCCACTCGCGGCTGGTCTGTTCCCAGCCGATGCGCTTGGCCTTGTGCATCTCGGCCTGGGTGGGGCGGCGTTCGGCGGTCCGGTCGCCGGTCCCGAGCCGACGCAGGCCGTAGTCCTCCTCGATCTCGCGGCACTGGGCGCCGACGCGCTGGCCGCTGTTGTGGAGCTTGGGGCGGCGGCCGTCCTCGCGGACGGTGGTGGCGAGGATGTGGATGTGGTCGTCCGCGTGGCGCACAGCGATCCACCGGCACGCCAGGTCGTCGTCCTTGGGAGCGATGCCGGCGGCCCGGACGATGCGCTCGGCGATCTCGGACCACTCGGCGTCGGAGAGGTAGCGGTCCTCGGGTGCGGCGCGTACGGGGCAGTGCCAGACGTGGTCGGTGAGCTTCTTGCCGGGCTCGCTGTTGCGCAGGCGGACGGGCTCGTCGAGGTAGCGGGCGAGCTGGGTGAGGGTGGCGTTCTCGTCGCGGCCGGGGTCGGGCATGGCGAGCATGGCGAAGCCAGCGACGATGTGCGGGTCGCGGTGCTCGTCGTGGCGGCCGGGTCCGTAGAGGTAGGCGAGCAGGCCGCGGGTGTTGGAGCCGGGGTTCTTGATGGGGGCGATCACGGCGGTGTTCGGTCTTCCTGGTTGGCGGGCTGGCGAAGGGCCTCGGCGATCTCGGTGAGCAGGCCGTGCAGTTCGTCGAGGGTGCGGCGGATGTCGACCGGTGGCTCGTATCCGCCGTTGAGGGCTCGGGCGATCTGGTTGACGTTGCTGGCGATACCGCTGATCTGGCGAAGGACGCGGGCGCGGAACTCGTGGATGAGTCGGCGTTCTTCCGCCAGGGGCAGGTCGATGAAGAACCGGCCGGCTATGAAGGCCAGGACGACGTCGGCGGCGAACCCGGACAGGCCGCGGTAGCCGTTGGCGGTGGCAGCAGCACGCAGCCGAGGCTCTTCCTCGGGTTCGAACCGCAGAGGGCCGACGCGCTCTTCGCGCTTGGTGCCGGTGTAGCGGCGGTTCTTCGGCGCGGCATCATCGGCGGTGCTGTGGTCGGAGGACTCGTTGTCGGTCTCGGTCGGGCGGACGTCGGCGAGGATCTGCTGCTGGACAGCAAGGAGCTTGTCCTGGTCGGGGCCGTCCTCGGCCCCGACCTCCTTGCCCAGCGCGCCCTCGCGCTGGGCCGTCTCCGCCACCCCTGGGGCGGAGATCCCGCGAGTCCGGCCACGAGTCGGACACGCGGTACTACTGGCTCCGCCAGGGGCACGGTTACCGAACGCCCGCTGCCAAAGACCCTTCACGGTATGGGACTTCCTCCTCTCCTTCGCGCTCTCGCTGGCGGCGCCGCGCGGGTACTGGGTGTCGGTCACTGGCTGATCTCCTGTTGCGGGGTCGTCGAGGTGCTGTGGTGCGAGCGGGATGCGAACGCGGCGCGGGACCGGTTCGGGCGGCGACCGGTTCGGCGGAAGGGTGATCCGGTGCTTTGGCGGATCTCGCTGACCACGAGGTGGACATCCGCCAGACCACTTGGCGATGAAGGGGCCGCCCGCCAAGCGCCGTGCGGGTCGTTGGCGGGCGGCCACCCATGGGGCGGTGACGCGTCAGGCGGGCACCGGGTGCTCACGCGCCTGCTCAGGCTCGCGGTCGGCGTGGTCGGGCTGAGGGTCGGCCGGCTCATCCCGCAGGAGCGTCATCAGCTCCGTCCGCCGCTTGCTGCTGATCGGAATCCCGGCGTCGCTGAGGGCCTTCTCGACCACTGCGACGCTGACACCGTGCTCGGCGATGACCGGCCGCATCATCTCCACGAGCTGGTCCATGGTCTTCGCCGGTGGGCGTCCGGTGCGCTTGCGAGGCGCGGCCGGTTCTTCGGCGGAGGCCGGGACGTCGTCCCTGTGCTCAGCCACCGGCGCGGGGCTGGACAGGCCGTCCTGCTCCGCGTTTGGTACGGGCTGGGGTGCCGGGGAGGGCTCGGGGTTTTCGTGGAGCGGGAGTTCGTCCTTGGCGGGTTCGGGTTCGGCGGGGGCCTTGGTCGTGGTGGTGTTGTGGGCGAGGAGGGTGCCGCCGAAGAAGGCGAGGGCGGGCCATCCGGCGACCAGGATCCGCAGCCAGGCCGGGACGCGGTCGAGGTCTAGGAGTCCAGCGGTGGCGACGTTCGCGCCGAGGGAGGCGGTCAGGGCGATGGCGAACCAGGTCCAGGCGGCGCCGGCGGGGCGGCTGGTGGTGCGCAGGTTGCGCATGCGGTGCCAGGCGGCGACGAGCAGCAGGTCGACCGAGACGGGGTAGGCCCAGGCTTTCCAGCCGTGTTGTCCGGCGGCTTCGGCGATGTCGTGGAGGTGGGCGAAGGACAGGGCGCCCGCGATGGCGGCCTGCACGAGGACAGCGTCCAGGCGGGGGCGTATGGAGTTGGTGGCGGTCATGCGGAAGGTGGTCCTCGCGGATCGGGTGGTGGTTTGCGGGATTGCCGTCTTTGCCGTCTTGCCGTCTTGGCGCTGTCGGACGGGCTCTGGGCTGGGGCGGGCGCGGCTGGCCGGTAGCACCGTGGGCGCGGCGCTGTTCAGGTTCGGGACACGGCGCGTATCCGTCTTGGGTCCCGTATCCGTCCCAGCGGAAGGGCCTTTGACCTGCGGCTTTACGGCAGGGACGGCTGGGACGGCACAAGACGGTTGTGGTTCCCGTCCCGGGGCGGGCCCCGCTCGCACCGTGGTTCGGGCGGCGGCGGGCCGATGACGGCGTGGGGCGGTTGCCGTCCCACGCGCCGTCTTGCAGGCGGGGTACTGCCGTCCCGGGGTGGGCGCGTTTCCGCCTTGGGCGGCCGTTCCGTCCCGGCGGCAGGTGCTGTGACCTGCGCTGTTACGGCAGGGACGGCAAGGACGGCAGTTCGGGGAGGCTGGTCAGCCTCTGCTGCCCGTGCCCGTACTCTCGGCCGTGGCCGTGGTGACGGGGTGGACGGCGGGGCAGTAACGGCGCCAGGCGTCGAGGAACTTGTGGCGCGTATAGCCCTTGCGCTGGGTTCCGTCGCCGAGGCGCACGTTGCCGGAGGTGATGCCGAACTCGCGGAGCATCGCGCCGAGTGCGCGCGGGGTCAGGCCGCCTCGGGCCACCTCGGCCCACGGGGCCTCGGCGTTGTCGTTGAGCTCGCGCAGCAGCTGGTCGGTGGTCAGGCTGTCCGCCTCGCGGTTGGCGTGGAAGATCCGGCGGATGTCGGCGAGGATCCGCGCGCCGCCGGGGTTGTCCTCCTCCGCCTTCGCCTCGGCGTCGACCATGCGCTTGCACGCCTGGCGCGCACGGCGGGGCCAGGGGCCTCCGGCGAGGTCGGCGATGATCACCAGGGGCTCCCAGGTGTCGGCCGCGCGGTCCTCGACCGGCATGGCGGGCTCAAGGCACAGGGCCTGGTCGGCGAGCGGTGCCGTCCAGCGGGCGATCTTGTCGCGGATCGCGTGCAGGGCGGGGCGGTCGCGCTTGGTGCGGTACGGGGAGACGCGCTCGCCCTCGGCGCGGCGGCGCATGCGGATCACGATGGAGCGGTCCATGATCGTGTCGGGGAGGTCGCCGATACCGGCGATGGCCGCCATGGCGAAGGTGGGGAACCTGCCCGGGGCGTGCTCCTTGCCGACCACGCGCAGGACGTAGCGGTCGCGCTGGTGCCCGGCGTTGAGCAGGCCGCGCATCTCCTCGTTCTTCTCGGCCATCTTCGGGCTGCCGAAGATCGTGTCCGCCTCGTCCACCAGCAGGGTGGGCGGCTCCTCGGTGATGGAGCGGAAAATCGCGGCTGGAGACGAGTTCACCGTCGCCACGGGGTTGTGCACCGTCTCGGTGAGGACGTCGAGCAGGCGGGACTTGCCGCAGCGCTTGGCCGGGCCGACCACGGCCAGGCGCGGGGCGTGCTGCCACGAGCCTTGCAGGTGGGTCGCGGCGACCCACAGCGTGGTGGCGTCCAGGGCCTGGTCGGAGGGAAGGATCACGAACTTCGCGATCTGGGCCCTCATCTGCGCGAGCAGGTCAGCGCCCTCGGTCGCCTCGGTGTCGGGCATCAGGTCGGACCCGTCCGGGACAGCAGGCTCGGCAGGCGCCGCCTCGGCATCCTGCCCACAGGCTGGGGACACAGGCTCGGGCTGTTGGCCCTGCAGGAAGGATCCGGGCTCGCCCGGCTTGGCGACCGGCGGCCAACTCACGGTGGAAGCTGCCGGATCAGGCTGGTGAGACGTAGACTCCATGCTGAAGCTCCAGACTGGGACGCGGGACCTGATCCGTCGCGCGCCGCCGATGAAGGTCGTGGGTAAGGACTTCGCCTGGCCCTCGGTGTTCGCAGCACCGGGGGCCTTCGTGCGCCCTGGGGCGGTCGGGCCGGAGATCCTGGCCCTCTCAACTCACAGGGACTGCTTGCACCTTGGCGGTGGTCCCTCAGCGGCCTCGGCCGCCGAGGGACCACGAACGTACGGTCATGCCGCTGGAAGATCCACTCCAATCGGGCAAGTACGCCCACGGCAGACAGGCTTGTGGATCGGGCTCTAACCACGTCAAGCTGCATCAGCCGCCGAACCTTCGCCGAGCGCCCCGTCGATGCCGAGCAGGCGCAGAAGATCCGCTGTGATCACGCGGTACTTCTTGCCCAGCCGCAGGACCCGGCAGGGGTAGGCGCCGAGGCGGGCCAGCTCGTAGCCCTTGCTCCGCCCGAGGCCGATGGCCCGGTTGGCGGTGTCGAGGTCGATCGCCGCCGGCAGCCTGAGAAGTTCGGCCCGACCCATCCCCTGCGCCGTCGCCGATATGTCACCAGTTCGCACATGAACTCCAAATCCGAGCTGCCCCCCGGACGGGGGGCTGCGGCGGAGTGCCGCAACGGAGAAGAGCTTTCCAGTGGCTACTGTGTCGATATGACACAACGCCGCGAGGAACACTGGTCCCCCGACGACGAAGACGCGCCCGACTGGCCCGAACGGATCACCAAGGACGTGATCCAAGCAATCACCCGAAGGAGGAAAGACCTTGGACTGTCCGCGCAGGATCTGGCCGACGAAACAGGGGTCTTGGGTTACGAAGTACCCCGGAACGTCATCGCCAACTGGGAGTCCGGCAGGCGCAAGACGATCACGATTCCCGAGCTGATCGTCGTGGCCGAGGCCCTGGACATCGCACCGGTCGAGCTGCTCTTCTCCCCAGCCCTCGGCGGCTGGGTCGACTACCTGCCAGAGATGCCCAGCAACCGCTGGTCGGCGCTCACCCACTTCACAGGAGAGGCCCGCCACTCGCTCGGGATGTACCGGCTCCGCCTCTACCGGGAGCACGAACGGGTCTGGCAAGAGCTCCAGGAGGAGCATCACGATGCGTTCCAGCTGGAGTTCAAGTTGTTCCGGGAGGAATGGCCTCCCGGCTCACAGGAGAAACTCGACGCTTTCGTCGCCGCCGTCCGCGAGCGGCTTCAACCCGTCAGGGCACGCCTGCGCGAGATCGGCCTGGAAGTTCCGCCCCTCGCACCAAGCCTCGGTTTTCTCGACGCCGAACTCCCCACTCTCAAAACCGATTTCGACCTGGAGGACGAATGAAGGGTTCCACCTACCACCGCTGCTACTGCCGCGATGCCGAGACCGGCAAGCCGCTCGGCAAGGCGTGCCCGAAGCTCGGCAGCCGCAAGCACGGCGCCTACTCCATACGCCAGGAGCTGCCCAACGCCGAGGACGGCACCCGCCGTTCGTTCAACCGCTCCGGCTACGGGACGCTCAAGGAGGCCCAGGCCGACCTCGACCACGTCCGCGGTCTGCTCGCCCTCGGCAAGGACGACGCCGAGGACCTGGCCCTGGTCGCGGAGCTCCTGGTGAAGGTCGCCGACGAGAAGGCCCAGCTGCCCGACATCGAGGAGACCCGCAACCGTCTGAAGAGCGGTCAGGACCTCTCGACCCGCGTCACCGTGGGCGAGTGGCTCGACACCTGGCTGGCCAGCAAGAAGATCCGCAAGTCCGGCCTCACCCGGTACGAGTGCGACGTCCGGATCCACCTCAAGCCCCGCATCGGGCACATCCGCGTCGACCGGCTGCGGGTGAGCACGCTCGCCGAGATGTTCACGGCCATCGCCGACGCCAACGAGGAGATCCTGGAGAACAACGCCCTGCGGCACGCGCTGAAGGCCGAGCTGGCCACGGTCCCGCACAAGGGCGCGGAGAACCGCGCCCGCCGCAAGGCCCTGCACGCCGAGCTCGCCGGGATGCCACCCTTCCGACGCACGACCGGCGCGGCCACCCGCCAGCGCATCAGGGCCACGCTCCGGACCGCCTTGAACGCCGCGATCCCCGAGGGCCTGATCACCCTCAACCCGGCCGCCCACGTCAAGCTCGACCC
Organism: Kitasatospora sp. NPDC127111; assembly: GCF_042677465.1. Lineage (NCBI taxonomy): Bacteria > Bacillati > Actinomycetota > Actinomycetes > Kitasatosporales > Streptomycetaceae > Kitasatospora > Kitasatospora sp. NPDC127111. The sequence continues at coordinate 34,871 of NZ_JBHXTG010000002.1, read as the reverse complement.
GGCCACCAAGCCGAAGGGCCTGGTCTGGAAGCCCGAGCGGGTCGCGCAGTGGCGGGAAACCAGCGTGAAGCCCTCCCCCGTGATGGTCTGGACGCCGCAGCAGACCGGCGCGTTCCTCGACTCCGTCGCCGACGACCGGCTGTACGCGATGTGGCACGTGATCGCCTTCCGCGGCCTTCGCCGAGGCGAGGCGTGCGGGCAACTGTGGTCCGAGACCAACCTCGATGATAGCTCGCTGACGGTGACAACCCAGCTCGTGCAGGACGGCTGGGAGGTCGGGGAGTCCGCCCCGAAGACCGACGGAAGCTTCCGGACGGTGGCCCTCGACGACGACACGGTGGCCGTCCTGCGGCGCCACCGCGAGCAGCAGCGGAAGGAACGGGCCGACTGGGGACTGGCTTGGAAGGACACCGGCCGGGTCTTCACCAACGAGGACGGGTCCTGGCTCCACCCCGGCAAGGTCACCGAGATGTTCGCGCGGCTGATCGCCGCGTCCGGGCAGCCGCCGATCCGCCTGCACGACCTCCGCCACGGCGCGGCCACGCTCGCCCTCGCCGGCGGGGTGGACATGAAGGTGGTGTCCGAGATGCTCGGCCACTCCTCCATCAAGATCACGTCGGACACCTACACCAGCGTCCTGCCCGAGATCGCCAAGGGCGCGGCCGAGGCCGCCGCGCGGCTCGTACCCCTCCAGCGGAAGACCGAGGCCGAGGCCCGCACCAAGGCCGCGGCCGAAGCCGAGAAGGCCGAACGGAAGGCCGCGAAGAAGAAGGCGACGACCAAGGCCAAGAAGACCAAGGTCTGACCCAAGATCGACACCGGCGCTCACGCATCGCTCACGCAGATGATCCCGTAGCGCCCCGGCGACGTCTGCCCGCACGCCGAGAACCAACAAAAGGCCCAGGTCAGCGGCTATCTGACCTGGGCCTTTACTGAGCCGCCTATGGGATTCGAACCCATGACCTACGCATTACGAGTGCGTTGCTCTGGCCAACTGAGCTAAGGCGGCGCCGCTGCCACATGTGGTGGCAACGCGGGCCAGTCTACACAGGTTCGGGGGTGATCCGTACCGGGGTGGGGTCCCGGGGGGTCAGGCGGAGGAAACGGCGAGTTTGGCGGCGAAGCCGGCGAAGAGGACGGCGACGCCGCTGGTGAGGCCGGCGGAGAGGCGCTTGCGGCGGCGGAAGGCGGTGGCGAGGGTGGTGCCCGCGAAGATCAGCATGGTGAGGTAGAGCATGCTGAAGGTCTGCAGGATGCCGCCGAGCAGGGCGAAGGAGAGCGCGGGCTTCCCGTAGGACGGGTCCACGAACTGGGTGAAGAAGGAGAGCAGGAAGAGGATCGCCTTCGGGTTCAGCAGGCTGATCACCAGGGCGCGGCGGAAGGGGCGCTCGGTGGGCTCGGGGGCGGGGGTGGCGGCGGTGTCGGGGGCCTCGGCGGCGGCGCGGCGTTCGCGCCAGAGCTGGCGGGCGGCGCGGAGCATGCCGATGCCGATCCAGAGCAGGTAGGCGGCGCCGCCGAACTTCACCACGGCGAAGACGGCCGGGTTGGCCTCCAGGAGCGAGGCGGCGCCCAGCGAGGTGAGGCTGATCAGGGTGAAGTCGCCGACGAAGACGCCCGCGGCGGCGGTGTAGCCGGTCCGGACGCCCTTGCGGGCGGCGACGGACAGCACGTACAGCGAGTTGGGGCCGGGGAGGAGGATGATGACGAGGGCGCCGAGGACGTACGTCGCCAGGTCGTTGACTCCGAGCACGGTGCGGCTCCGGTGGGGGTGGGCGGGGACGGGCGGATGAGGCCGCTCATCGTAACTTCGCACCGGGTGGCAGTTGAAGCGGAAATTACCCGGTCTGCCCCGCTCCGGCCTCGTTCCGGCCCTACGCGCCGCAGCGCTTGCCCTGCTCCGGGGTCTCCCCGCCCAGCAGGTAGCGGTTGACCGCCCCGTCGACGCACGCGTCGTGCCGGCCGTACGCGGTGTGCCCGTCGCCCTCGTAGGTCAGCAGCCGACCGGACTCCAGCTGCCCGGCGAGCGACTGCGCCCAGGCGTACGGGGTGGCCGGGTCGCGGGTGGTGCCGACCACCACGATCGGGGCGGCGCCGGCCGCCCGGACGGTGTGCGGCGCGCCGGTGGCCTTGACCGGCCAGTAGCTGCAGGTCAGCGCCATCCAGGCCATGTCGCGGCCGAACCGCGGCGAGGTCCGCTCGAAGTCCGGCACCGCCTGCTGGGCGTCGGCCGGGCCGGTGAACGGCGCCGGCAGGTCCAGGCAGTTCACCGCCATGTTGGCGAACATCAGGTTGGGGTACGAGCCGTCCGAGCCGCGTTCGTAGTACGAGTCCGACAGCTTGAGCAGGGCCGTGCCGTCGCCGGCCTTAGCGTCGGCGAGCGCGGTGCGCAGCTTGGGCCAGAGGAAGTCCGCGTACATGGCCTGGATGACGCCGGTGGTGGCCTGCGCCTCGGTGAGCCGGCGGGTGCCGTCGGTGGTGGGCAGCGGCTGGGCGTCGACGGTCCGGAACAGGGCGGTGAGCTGCTCCCCCGCCTGCTGTTCGGTCCGGCCGAGCGGGCAGTCCTCGCGCTTGGTGCAGTCCTGGGCGAAGGCCCTCCAGGCGGTCTCGAAGCCGCCGGCCTGGGTGCGGTTGCCGCTGAGCGCGTCCAGCGACGGGTCCATCGCGCCGTCCAGCACCATCCGGCCGACGCGGCCCGGGAAGAGCCCGGCGTAGGTGGCGCCGAGGAAGGTCCCGTAGGACTTGCCGACGTAGTTCAGCTTCTCGTCGCCGAGCAGCGCCCGCAGGACGTCCAGGTCGCGGGCGGCTTCGACGGTGCTCAGGTGGCCGAGCCGGTCGCCCGCCCGTTGCCGGCAGCCCTCGGCGAACTCCTTGTCGGCGGCCACCAGGGCGTCGATCTCGGCCTGGTCGTCGGGGGTGATGTCGACGGCGGTGTACGCGTCCATCCGCTCGCCGCTCAGGCAGGTCACCGGGGCGCTGCGACCGACCCCGCGCGGGTCGACGCCGACCAGGTCGTAGCGGGCGCGCACCCCGCTGTCGTAGGTCTTCGCGACGCCCTCCACGTACTCGACCGCCGAGCCGCCCGGGCCACCGGGGTTGAGCAGCAGCGAACCGAGCCGCCCCGCGCCGGACGCGCCCGCCGCCGAACCCGCCGGCCCTCCCGAGGAGCCCGCGGGGGCGCGGACCGCCGACAGCGTGAGGTCCCCGCCCGCCGGGTGCTCGTAGTCCAGCGGCACGGTGAAGGTGGCGCACTCGAAGCCCTCGTCGCACGGCTGCCAGGCGAGCTTCTGCCCGTAGTACGGAGCGAGCGCGGCGGGCACGGCCGCCGGGAGCGGCTCCAGCGGGGTGACGCCGGCGCGGAAGGCCGCCGCCGTCGGGGTGGCGCCGCCGCTCGCCGTGGCCGGGCCGGGCGCGACCGTGTCCGAGGACGAGGCGCCCGGCGTGGAGGGGCTGGAGCTGCACCCGCCGAGCAGCAGTCCGGCGGCCAGCACCGCGGCCACCGCCGCACCGCGTCGGTCGCGCTCTGCCCTCATCTGCTCCCCCTCGGGTGCTGGGACGCGGCCGCTGCCGGCGCCCGCGTACGGCGAAGCGTAGCCCCGCCGGAGAGCGGGGGCCTGTCGCTCAGGACGTCTTGGCCAGCGTCTCCGCCAGGTACTGCGCCGCCTGCCGGACCAGCCGCAGCCGCTCCCGGTCCGGCGTGTAGTCCTGCACGTTGTCGGAGATCCGCACCTCGGCGCGGGCCGCCGCGCCGGTGCCGCCGCGCAGCGCGGTCTGCAGCTTGCGGGCCGCATCCAGCCCGGCGGTGTCGGCCTTGGCGGCGGCCAGCAGCAGCTTGGGGGCGGCGTTGCCGGGGGCCTCGGCGCCGGTCTGGGTCAGCGCCGCGGCGTCGTACCGGCCGGAGACCGCGGCGGCCGCGCCGTACAGGTCCGGGCGGGCCAGCGCGGCGGCCGCGGCGCAGGGCGCGCCGCCCTCGACGCCGAGCGCGCCCCAGGAGGCGGGGCCGGCCGGCAGGGTGCGGAAGGTCGCCGCGATGGTGGCGCGCAGCGCGGCGTCGTCGGCGACGGCCTGCGGGGCGGCGGCGACCAGGTCGCAGGGGTGCGCGGTGCCGTTCGGCGCCTCCGGGGCGACCAGGATGAACGGGCGGGCCTTGCCGGTCTGGACGGCCGAGCCGAGGCCCTCGAAGACGTCGGGCACCTCGGTGTCGGCGGTCTTCCGCGGGGTGGCGGCGTGCATCACGACCACCGGGAAGCGGGCGTTCGGGTCCTTGGCGTACTGGGCCGGCAGCCAGACCCGGACGTTGCGCGGGTGGCCGTCCGGGCCGAGCACGGCGGACTGCAGCAGTTCGCCGCCGCCCGGGTGGCCGACGCTGTCGAACCGGCTGGCCACGGGCGCGGGGGCCGGCGGCGGGCCGGGCACCACGGCGGGGGTGGCCGCGGCGGGGGCCGCGGCGGCCTGGGCCGGGGCCGCCTGGGCGTTCCCGCCGGCCGGCGGGGCCGCCTGCCGGGTGGCCCCGGCCGCGGCGTCCGAGTCGGAGCCCGACACGGAACCGGAACCGGGACCGGGACCGGAGCCGACCTCCGCGGAGCCGGACCGCGGGCCCGGCGCGCCCGGGCCGCCGAACGTCCCCAGCGCCGTCAGCAGGGCCAGCGCCGTGACACAGACGCCGCACACCATCGCCCCGGCCGCGCGCAGCAGCATCGGCCGCTGGTCACCGGTGAGCTCGTAGGTCTCGGCGGCCCGCAGGTCGCGCCAGCGCAGCAGGGCGCCGCGCGCGAGCCAGACCCCGCCCGCGGCGGCGGCCAGCAGGGGGACGACGAGGAGCGAACGGACCATGGGACGCACCGCCTCGGGAGGAGGGCCGGGCCACCGGTGGGGCCGGTGCCGGACGGGAGCGACGGCCCCGGCGTCGGGGCGCAGTCGGCCCCAGCGTGCAAGACGACCCGGCGGTCACACGCGGGTGTGCCCGGCGCGTACGGCCCGTTCACTCGAAGGTGGGACATCCGGCTAGCGCGGGAAGCCCTACCGACCGCCAGGCGTTGGAACGCCCCACGCCCAAGGCGGCGGCTCAGCCCGCGCGCAGCGCCACCGTCATCGCCTCGACGGCGAGCAGCGGGTCGACGTTGCGGTCCAGCGCCTGCCGGCAGGCGAGCACCGCCTCGATCCGCCGCAGGGTGCCCTCCGGCGGGCCGGCCTGCGCGACGCGGTCCAGCGCCGGCCGCTGGTCCTCGTTGGCGAGCGCGCCGGTCGAGCCGAGTTGCAGGGCGAGCACGTCCCGGTAGAAGCCCAGCAGGTCGAGCAGCGCGACGCCGAGCGTCTCGCGGCGGGTGCGGGTGGCCCGGCTCTTCTGCCGCTTCTCCAGCTCCTTGACCGCCCCGGCCATGCCGCGCGGCGCCTTGCCGCCCTCGGCCGCACCGTAGGCGGCCTTGAGGTCGTCGGTCTCCTTGGCGTCCTGGGTCTCGGCGAGCGCCTCGGCGTCCGCCTTGGCGGTGTCGACCAGCCGCTGGGCGGCGGCCAGGCAGCCGCCGATGTCGGCGACCTCCAGCGGGATCCGCAGCACCTCGGCCCGGCGGCTGCGGACCTCCTCGTCCACGGCCAGCCGGCGGGAGCGCTCGATGTCCCCCTGGCCGGCGAGCGCGGCCAGCCGGGCCGTCGCCGGGTCGACGCCGTCGCGACCCACCAGCATGTCGGCGACCGCGTCGGCGGAGGGCTGGCGCAGCACCAGTAGGCGGCAGCGCGAGCGGATGGTCGGCAGCACGTCCTGGACGGAGGGCGCGCAGAGCAGCCAGACGGTGCGCGGCGAGGGCTCCTCGACGCCCTTGAGCAGGGCGTTGGCGGCGGCCTCGGTGAGCCGGTGGGCGGCGTCGACCAGGATCACCGACCAGCGGCCGCCGGTCGGGTAACTGGACGCGCGCAGCACCAGGTCACGCATGTCGCCGACGCCGATCGACAGGCCGTCGGTGCGCACGTACTTCACGTCCGCGTGGCTGCCCGCCAGCACGGTGTGGCAGCCGTCGCAGAACCCGCAGCCGGGCGTGCCGCCGAGCGCGAGGTCCGGACTGGTGCACTGGAGGGCGGCGGCGAAGGCGCGGGCGGCGGTGGTCTGGCCGGCCCCGGGCGGCCCGGTGAACAGCCAGGCGTGCGTCATCAGCGAGGCGTTGCCGCCCGGCTCCGGCGCGGCCCCGCGGCCGGCGGCGACCGTCGCCCCGGCCGCCCGGGCCGCGGCGGTCAGCTGCTCGACCACCCGCTCCTGGCCCACCAGGTCGTCCCAGACGGCCACTGCTGCTCCCAAGCTCGGTACGGACTGCCTCGGGCCTCGGACGGACCCCGGGCCTCGTGCCCGGCCCGGTCTCCCGATCCCCGCGGTCGAGGATACGTGCCCGCCACGACAGCGGGCGGTGCGTGCGGAAGCACGCCCTACGACGGCGGGCGGTGCCGCCGGAGCACCGCCCCGGCCGCACCGCCCGTCACCTCCGCCGTCCGCCGTCCGTCGTCCGGGGCCACGTCAGTCGTCCGTCGCCCATCGTCCGGCGCCGGCTCGCCACCGGCCGTCCGGGGTCAGCCCCGGCGCCGCCCCCAACGGCGGCCCTTGCCCTTGCCGTCCTCGTCCTGGCCGCCCTGGCCGCCGTCCTGGCCGGCCGCGTCGCCGCCGTGGGCGAGGCGCGGGTCCTGCGGGCCCGCCTGGGCGCGGCCGCCCTGCTCCCAGCGGGCCCACTCGTCGCGCGAGCCGAGCAGGGTGTCGGTCAGGCTGGGCAGGTCGTCCATCGGGGTCTCCTCGGCCCAGGACGGCCGGGGGCGCGGCTCCGGGGACGGCGGCTCCTCGTCGACCACCGGCAGCTCCCGCGTGCTGTCGACCGGCTGCGGCTGCGCGCCCCGCCCGGCCGGAGCGGCCTGGCCGTCCCGCCAGAGGCCCGGCGGCACCCGGTCGGCCGGACCGCCCGGCTCGATCCGCGGCAGCACCTCGGTCCGGTCGGTCGGAGCGGGACGGACGTCCGCCGAGGGCACCCGGGGCAGCACGGCCGTCTCGTCCGCGGGAGCGGCGGGCACGACCGGCAGCTTCGTCGTCGCGTCGACCTCACCGGGCATCGGCCCGGCACCCGCCTCGGCCGCCCGGACGGCGGCGCGGCGGTCGCGCTCGGAGATCTCCTGGGTGACGTCGTCGTTCCCCTTCACCATCCGCAGCTCGGTGGTGACGGCCTCCCCCGGAGCCGGACGGTCGGCCCGGTCCGCGGCGTCGGTAGCCCCGGCACCGTCGGCCCGGTCCGCAGCGCTCCCTGCGCGGTCCGCTCCGCCCTCGGCCCGGTCCGCGGCGCTCTCGGCCGCCGCGGCCGCCGCGGCGAGCGCGGCGGCCTGCGCCAGCCGCGCCTCCTCGGCCCGCTGCAGCGCCTCCTCGGCCCGCCGCCGCTGCTCCTCGCGCGCCAGCTCCCGCTGCCGCTGGAGCTCCGCCTGCGCGGCCGCCTCGTCGGCGAGCCGCTTGCGCTCGGCGGCCTCGGCGGCCAGCCGGGCCTCCTCGGCGGCGCGCAGCTTCGCCTCCTCCTCGGCCTGCCGGCGGGCTTGCTCCTCCGCCCTGCGCCGGGCCTCCTCGGCGGCCTTGCGCGCCGCCTCCGCGGCCTTGCGCTCGGCCTCCTCCTTGGCCAGCCGCTCCTTCTCCGCCTGCTCGGCCCGGAGCTGCTCCAGCAGCTCCTGCCGCTTGCGCTCGGCAGCCTCCGCCTCGGCTTTCTTCCGGGCCTCCTCGGCGGCGCGGCGCTCGGCCTCCTCCCGGGCGAGCCGCTCCTGCTCGGCGCGGGCGGCCTTCTCCTGCTCGGAGAGCGGCAGCTCGCGGTCGAGCCGGTGGCGGATCGCGGTGGTGACGAAGCCGGGCTGCTGGCTGCCGTCGACGACCAGGTAGCGCGCCGGGTCGGCGGCGGCCAGCGCGAGGAAGCCGGCCCGGACCCGCTGGTGGAACTCGGTCGGCTCGGATTCGAGCCGGTCCAGCGCCTCGGTGAACCGCTCGCGGGCCTTGGTCGGGTCGACGTCCAGGACGACGGTCAGGTCGGGCAGCAGCCCGCCGATCGCCCAGCGCGAGATCCGGGCCACCTCGGTCGCGGCCAGGTCGCGGCCGGCGCCCTGGTAGGCGATCGAGGAGTCCATGTACCGGTCGGTGATCACCACGGCGCCGCGGGCGAGCGCGGGCCGGATGACGTTCTCGACGTGCTCGGCGCGGTCGGCCGCGTAGATCAGCGCCTCGGCACGGTGGGACAGGCCGGTGTTGGCGACGTCCAGGACGAGGCCGCGCAGCCGCTGCCCGACCGGGCTGCCGCCGGGCTCGCGGGTGAGCACCACCTCGTGGCCCTTGCCCCTGATCCACTCGGCGAGGGCCTGCGCCTGGGTCGACTTGCCCGCACCGTCGCCGCCCTCCAGGGCGATGAAGAACCCGGTGCCGGTGGTCCGGTGCGGCGGCAGCGCCGATTCGCCGCGCAGGGCCTCCAGCAGGTCCCGGCCGAAGGGTGCGATCCCCCGCCGGTCGTCGGTCTTGAGCAGCACGACGGCGGCCAGCACCAGGGTCAGCAGGCCCGCGGTGGCGACCGCGAGGGCCGCACCGCCGTGGATGAAGGTGAACGAGCCGGGCTCGACCGTGCCGTACTTCACGTCCCCGAAACCGGCGGCGATCAGCGGCACGACCACCAGCGCGGCGCCCACCACGGCCCGCAGCACCGCGAACAGGTGCTCGGTGACCTTCGGCAGCCGGGCCTCCTCGACCTCCTGGGCGAGCAGGGTGCGCCCGGCCGAGACGACGATCCCGGCGGCCAGACCGGCCAGCACGGTCAGCAGCAGGACCAGCACGAAGTCCAGCACCAGGCCGGCCAGGATCAGTGCGACGCCCTGGGTCAGCAGCGCGAGCGCGAGCAGCCGGCGGCGGGAGAGCGAGGGCAGGGTGGCCCGGGTGAGCCGGGAGCCGAGCGCGGGCGCACCGGCGGCGGCGAGCACCAGCAGGCCGTAGCCGATCGGCCCGGCCCGGTGCTCGACGGCGGTGAGCAGCGCGAGCGCGGCGACGCCCGCCATCGAGGCGTAGGCGGCGGCGACCGAGAAGGTGAAGTACGGGGCGGAGCCGGTGCGGCCCTTGCTCAGCGCGGGGCCGGGCGTCGCGTCGGTCGGGGCCCGCAGGCCCTGCAGCGGGGACTGCGGGGCGACCGCGGCGGGTCCGCCGGGCAGCTCCTGCACGTAGACCCGGGCGGCGGAGGCCGCGAACAGCGCGGCCGCACCGAGCGCGGCGAAGGTGGTCTGGTGGGCGCGCAGCCAGTCCGAGCCGAGCGCCGCGAAGACGTTGTTGAGCAGGGTCAGCCCGACCAGCGCGGTGGCCGCGAGCGGCACGGTGGCCCAGCCGGTGCGGCGGTCGAGCGTCCGGACGGTGTCCAGGTCGGCGGCGGCCGGGCGCCGCTCGGCGGGGGCCGCGTAGGGGTTGGCCGACGGCAGCAGGCCGGAGACGGCGGCGCCCTTGGCGATCGCCCAGACCCGCTCGGCGGCGCCGGTCACGAAGACGGTGCCGAGCAGCACGTAGGTCGCGGTGCCGGAGGGTTCGCTGCCGGAGCCCAGCCAGACGATCCACCACGGCGCGACGCCGACCAGCACGGCCCGCAGCGCGTCGGCGCCGAACAGCGTCCAGCGGCGGTCGAGGCTGCCGCTGAGCAGCCCGTGCACCGGGCCGAGCAGGGCGGCGCCGACCAGCACGGTGGCGGCCAGCCGGACGGCGAAGACGGCGGCGACCGCGAAGGCGAGGCTGCGCGGCAGGTCGCCGAACGGCCGGCCGACCGCGGCGGCGACCACGGTGAGCGCGAGCAGCACCAACAGGCCGAGCCGGTCGGCGGTGCCGCCGATCAGCTGGGTGGTCCACAGGCGGCGGTAGGGCCGCAGCCGCAGCAGCGCGCGGGCCCGCTCGCCGGGGGTTCCGGCGGGCGCGACCTCGGGCAGGTCGGGCGCGCCGGCTCCGGCGGCCGCGCCGGCGCTGGGGGTGGGCTGCTCCTCGCTCGTCATACGGTCAGCGTAGCGGTCGACGGTTGCCGCAAAAGGGGGGAGCGGCCTTCCGGATGCCCGTCATTGCAGGGTTGTGACGCACCGCGCACAGCTATGCCACCGAGCCGCGGGCGGGGCCTGCGACGAGGCCCCGACGCCGCGGGCCCGCACCTCCGGAGGGGGAGGTGCGGGCCCGGTGCCACTGGCGGGGGGTCAGCCCTCGTCGGTGGTGGCGGTCTTGCCGGCGGCCGTCTTCTTCGCCGCCGTCTTCTTGGCGGTGGCGGTCTTGGCCGTGGTCGTCTTCTTGGCGGCCGTCTTGGCGGTGGCGGTCTTCTTCGCCGCCGTCTTGGTCGCCGCCGTCTTGGTCGCCGTCTTCTTCGCGGTGGCCTTCTTGGCCGGGGCCTTCTTCGCCGCCTTCTTCACCGGCCCGCGCGCCCGCTTCTCGGCGAGCAGCTCGTAGCCGCGCTCCGGCGTGATGGTCTCGACGTCGTCGTCCTTGCGCAGCGTCGCGTTGGTCTCGCCGTCGGTGACGTACGGCCCGAAGCGGCCGTCCTTCACCACGACGGGACGCTCGCTGACCGGGTCGGTGCCCAGCTCCTTCAGCGGCGGCGCGGCGGCGGCCCGGCCGCGCTGCTTCGGCTGGGCGTAGATGGCCAGGGCCTCCTCGAGGGTGACCGTGAACATCTGCTCCTCGCTGGTGAGCGAGCGCGAGTCGCTGCCCCGCTTGAGGTACGGGCCGTACCGGCCGTTCTGCGCGGTGATCTCCACGCCCTCCGGGTCGACCCCGACCACGCGCGGCAGCGACAGCAGCTTCAGCGCGTCCTCGAGCGTGACGGTGTCCAGCGACATCGTCTTGAGCAGCGACGCGGTGCGCGGCTTGACGGCGTTCTTGCCGGTCTTCGGCGTGCCCTCGGGCAGGATCTCGGTCACGTACGGGCCGTACCGGCCGTCCTTGGCGACCAGCAGGTTGCCGGTGACCGGGTCCCGGCCGAGCTCGAAGTCACCGCTGGGCTTGGCCAGCAGCTCCTCGGCCAGCTGGACGGTCAGCTCGTCCGGCGGCAGGTCGTCCGGGATGTCGGCGCGCTGGCCGGGCTCGCCCTCGACGGCGGAGGCGCGCTCGACGTACGGGCCGTAGCGGCCGACCCGCAGGGTGATGTCGTCGCTGACCTTGAACGAGCTGATCTCCCGGGCGTCGATCGCGCCGAGGTCGGTGACCAGCTCCTTCAGCCCGCCCAGGTGGTCGCCGTCGCCGTTGCCGGCCTCGGCGGCGCCGCCGGTCGCGTGGCCCTCGCCCTCGCCGAAGTAGAAGCGCTTCAGCCACGGCACGGACTGCGCCTCGCCGGCCGCGATGCGGTCGAGGTCGTCCTCCATCTTGGCGGTGAAGTCGTAGTCGACCAGTCGGCCGAAGTGCTTCTCCAGCAGGTTGACCACGGCGAAGGAGAGGAACGACGGCACCAGCGCCGTCCCCTTCTTGAAGACGTAGCGACGGCCGATGATCGTGTCGATGATCGAGGCGTAGGTGGAGGGGCGGCCGATCTCCCGGTCCTCCAGCTCCTTGACCAGCGAGGCCTCGGTGTAGCGGGCCGGCGGCTTGGTCGCGTGGCCCTCGGGGGTGAGCCGCTCGGCGGCCAGCGGGTCGCCCTCGGCGACCTGCGGCAGGCGGCGCTCGCGGTCGTCGAGCTCGGCGTTCGGGTCGTCGGCGCCCTCGACGTAGGCCTTGAGGAAGCCGTGGAAGGTGATGATCTTGCCGGAGGCGGAGAACTCGGCGTCCCGGCCGTCCGCGGCGCGGCCGCCGACCTTGACGGTGACCGACTGGCCGACCGCGTCCTTCATCTGGGAGGCGACGGTGCGCATCCAGATCAGCTCGTACAGCCGGAAGTCGTCGCCGCTCAGGCCGGTCTCGGCCGGGGTGCGGAAGCGGTCGCCGGACGGGCGGACGGCCTCGTGCGCCTCCTGGGCGTTCTTCACCTTGCTGGCGTAGGTGCGCGGCGCGTCCGGCAGGTAGTCGGCGCCGTAGAGCTGGGTGACCTGCGCCCGGGCGGCCGCGATCGCGGTGTCCGAGAGCGTCGTCGAGTCGGTGCGCATGTAGGTGATGAAGCCGTTCTCGTACAGCTTCTGGGCCACCTGCATGGTCCGCTTGGCGCCGAAGCCCAGCTTGCGGCTGGCCTCCTGCTGGAGCGTGGTGGTGCGGAACGGCGCGTACGGCGAGCGGCGGTAGGGCTTGGACTCGACGCTGCGGACGCCGAACGCGGTCTGCTCCAGGGCGGCGGCCAGCGCGCGGGCGGCCTGCTCGTCCAGGTGCAGGGTGTTGGCGCTGCCGGCCTTGAGCTGCCCGTCCGGGCCGAAGTCGCGGCCGCTGGCGATCCGCTTGCCGTCGACGGCGGAGAGCCGGGCGCCGAACGTCTCCGGGTTGGCGGCGTCGGCCGGGGTGCGGCCGGTGCCGAAGGTGCCGACCAGGTCCCAGTAGGAGGCGGTGCGGAAGGCCATCCGCTCGCGCTCGCGCTCGACCACCAGCCGGGTCGCGACGGACTGCACGCGGCCCGCCGACAGCTTCGGCATGACCTTCTTCCACAGCACCGGCGAGACCTCGAAGCCGTACAGGCGGTCGAGGATGCGGCGGGTCTCCTGGGCGTCGACCAGGCGCTGGTTCAGCTCGCGCGGGTTGGCCACGGCCTCCTGGATGGCCGACTTGGTGATCTCGTGGAACACCATCCGGTGCACCGGCACCTTGGGCTTCAGCACCTGCTGGAGGTGCCACGCGATGGCCTCGCCCTCGCGGTCCTCATCGGTGGCGAGGAAGAGCTCGTCCGACTCCGCGAGGAGCGACTTCAACTTGCTGACCTGGGACTTCTTGTCCGCGTTGACCACATAGATGGGGGCGAAGTCGTGGTCGACGTCCACCCCGAGGCGGCGCACCTCGCCGGTGTACTTGTCCGGGACCTCGGCCGCCGTGCTGGGCAGGTCCCGGATGTGCCCGACGCTCGCCTCGACGATGTAGCCGGGGCCAAGGTAGCCCTTGATCGTCTTCGCCTTGGCCGGCGACTCGACAATGACGAGTCGCTGTCCGTGCGCGGTCTCGCTGCTCGGGGACACCTTCGCTCTTCTCTCCCGGTCGTTATGTGAGCTGGTCGGCGCTGGCAGCACGGGCTGCGCTCCGCCCGACCCCTCCACCGTCCCGGGGCTGCCGCTGTACGACGACCCCACCAGCGGAGTGTGACCGTACCCCGGCCACCCTTGTCAAACGGACGGATCCCGCTTTTTCACCGGCAAGGCCGACCGACGCCACTCGAACGGTAACCCGATGATGGAGGATCGCGCCCCGTGGAGGGGGGCTTCGGCGGGTTTCGAAGGATGGAATGACGGATTTCAAAATCTGTCAACGGAAAATCGGCGCCGGGCGGCGGTGCTGGTGGTAAGGGGTGCCGCGAACGATCCGGGCGCTTCGTCCGGGGGCGTTTTCCGGACACGGCGGCCGGTTCGGGCCGGTCGGCAGGGCGCGACCGGACGGCTCGGCCGGCGGAGGCGGCCGGACGGCTGGGCCGGCGGAGGCGCGGCACGCGGCTCGGCCGGCGGAGGCGGGTGGGGGCGGCTCGGCCGACGGTGCCGCGGCGCGGGCGGCTCAGCCGGCGGGGGCGACCGCCGCGAGGAGGACGGCCCCCGCCGCCAAGCAGCCGACGCCCAGGGCCGTCCACAGGAGGTCGGTCACCACGGCCCGGCCGGTCTCCGTCGCCGCCAGCACCACCCGGCTCGGCCGTCGCGGGTCGTAGGAGACGCGGACCGACGTGCCGGGCGTGAACCGGGGCGGGCGGCGCAGCGGAGTGTGACCGCGCGGGCGGGTGAGCACCACCTCGGACCGGCGGGCCGCGCCGGGACCGCCGATCACGGCGGGGGCGGAGAAGGTGAGCAGCGGCGCGCTGTCGAGTCCGCCGTGCGCTTCGGTCTCGGCGACGACGGTGGCCACCGCCGCCGTGCCCCGGCGGCGCACACCGTGGCGCAGGCGAACCTCGGCGGCGCACCAGAACAGCAGCGCGCCGCCGAACAGTGCGAGCACCGCGCCACCCACCGCGGCCGTCGTCGTCTCCACCCCTCGCCCCCAGCTCTGTCCACAGCCTGTGGACAGAGCCTCACAGCCGGGGGCCAACGGGGGACGGCCGCCCGGCGACCGCCGGGCGAACCAGGGAGTACGGCGAGGTGAACCGGGCGCCTCCGGGCGGCTCAGCCCAGCGGCTGGATGAACCCCTGCTCGGTGAGCAAGCGGAGCGACTCCGGCACCCGGTCCCGCAGCACCACCCGGTCCTCCCCGAGCAGCTGCGCGATGGCGTCCACGATCTCGCCCGCCGACAGCGTCCCGTCGCAGACGCCGACGAACCCGGCACCCACCGTGTCCACCTTGGTGGCCCGGCGCATGCCCCGGTTGTGCCGCAGGATCACGTGCTCCGGGTCCTCCGCCCCGGGCGCGCCGACCTGCTCCTGGACGACCTCGTCGGCGAGCACGTACCGGGCCGCGAGCAGCCCCGCGTCGTCGTGCGTGCGCAGGAAGTCCTGCCGGGCGAACCACTCCTCGATGTGCGGGCCGAGCGGCTGCTCGACCGGGTGCGGCCACTCCTCCACCCGGACGGTCGGCCGCTCGGCGCCGCTCGCCCGCAGCGTGATCCAGCCGAACCCGATGCCCTCGACCCGGCCCGCCTCGAACGCCTCCAGCCACTCGCCGTACCGGGCCTGGTAGTCGCCGCCCGGGCCCCGGTGGTCACCGCCGTCCCGCAGCCACAACTCGGCGTACTGCGCGACGTCCTGGACCTCCCGCTGGACGATCCAGGCGTCCAGGCCGGTGCCGGCCACCCAGCCCGCCAGCCGCTCGCGCCAGTCCTCGCCCTTGACGTGCTGCCAGTTGGCGAGCAACTGACAGTAACCGCCGGGTTCCAGGTGGGCGGCGGCGGAGCGGACCAGGCTGCGGCAGAGGTCGTCGCCCGCCATCCCGCCGTCGCGGTAGGTGAACCGGCCGGCGGGCGAGATCACGAACGGCGGGTTGGAGACGATCAGGTCGAACTTCCGCTCCCCGACCGGCTCGAAGAGGCTGCCGGCGGCGGTGTCGGTGTTCTCGAAACCGGAGAGCGCGAGAGTCAGCTCGGTGAACCGCAGCGCGCGCGGGTTGAGGTCGGTCGCGGTGACCCGCTGGGCGTGCCGGGCGGCGTGCAGCGCCTGCACACCGGAGCCCGAACCGAGGTCCAGCGCCGCCCGGACCGGCCGGCGCACGGTGATGTTGGCCAGCGTGGTGGACGCGCCGCCCACGCCGAGCACCAGGTCCTTGCGGTCCACGCCGTGCGCGGTCTCGCCGGAGCCGATGCCGCCCGCTCCGCCGACCGCGCAGCCCAGGTCGGAGACCACCCAGGCGTCCGAACTCGGCAGGCCGGCCACCTCGTTGGCGTAGGGGCGGACGTCCACGGTGGCGCGCACCGAGTCGCCGTCCGGGCGCAGCCAGCCGTCGGCCAGGCAGTCCTCGACCGGCAGCGCGGCGGCGGCCGCCTTGTACGGCACGGGCTGCTGCAGCAGGAACAGCCGCACCAGCGTCTCCAGCGGGCTGCCGCCACGGGTCGCGCGCAGCGCCGGCACCGCCTCGCTGCGGGCCAGCGCCGCGTACCCGGTGGGCCCGAGCAGGTCGAGGCAGCCGTCGGCGGTGAACGAGGCGGCGAGCAGCGCCTCGCGCAGCTTGGCGAGGCGGGTCGGGTCGAGAGCGGGGCTACTGATCACCCCGCCATTGTCCCCCGCGCGGCGGGCCGTGCCCGTCCGCGACGGCCGTCGCCCTCCCGGCTTCGCCCGGCCCCTGCCGTCGGGACACCCGCGCCGCTTCCCGGACCGACGCGCCCGGACCGACGCGCCCGGACCGACGCGCCCCCTCGGCCGGGGGCGGAGGGGGCGTGCGGGGATGCGGGGAGTGCGGGGATGCGGGGAGTGCGGGGATGCGGGGAGTGCGGGACTGCCGGGTCGGCGCGGGTGGTCCGTCAGCTCGCCGAGGGGGCGGGGGTGGACGCGGCGGCCTGGCTCGCGGACGGGACGGCGGCAGGGCTCGCGCCGTCCGTCGCGGGAGCGGTGGCCCCGGGCGTCGCGCCGGCCGCCGGCGAACCGGTGGCCCCGGCCGCGGGGGTACCGCTCGCGCCGCCGGTCGGGGCCGCGGCGGCGGCGCCCGGCTTGCAGCCGTCCTGCTTGGCCATCGCCGCACCGAGTTCGCCGCGCTGCAGCTTGGCCTGCGCCTCGGTGGAGAGCGAGGCCAGCTTCTGCACCTGGTCGGCGACGCTGCGCAGCCCGTCCGCGAACTTCGCCTGGTCCGTGTTGGTCAGCGCGTCCAGCTTCTTCTGGACCTCCAGGTAGCCGTCCGCCGCCTTGTTCAGCTCGGCGACGGTGTCCTTCTGCAGGGTGGCTCCGTCGTCCACCTTGGGCGCCCCGGCGGAATCGATGGCGGTGGCGATGTCCTGGTTCGTCTTGGCCAGCCGGCCGATGTCCGCGGAGAGACGCTTCTGCAGGTCGGCCGGGGCCTCGCCGGTCTTCACCTGCCCGGAGTCGGCGAGCGCGGTCTGCGCCTGGGCGATCGGGTCCTTGGCCGCGCCGCAGACGCTCGTCGCCCAGGACTCCAGCTGCTTGCTGTTGTCGTCGCCGCAGCCGACGGCGCCGAACGCAAGCAGCGCGCCGAGCGCGGGTACGGCCAGCAGTCGCTTGTTCACCGGGGGAAGCCTTTCGGTCGCGTTCGTCTTCGGTCGTCGAACTGCGAACCTACACGGCCGCCGCCCCGCCCCCGGTTCCCGCCCTCGGCCCGCGCTCGGCCCACCCCCGGCCCCTGCCGAGGCCGTGGCCTTGCCCGATCGGGGCCGGGCCCACCTGGCTCGGGCCGGGTTCAGACGCGGCTCGACACTCGGACCCGCTCGACGCTCAGGCCCGTTCGGCCTTCAGGCCCGCTCGACGCTCAGGCCCGTTCGACCCGGATCGGATCGCCCGGCCGGACGGTGCGCAGGACCTGGGCGTCCCCGTCCAGCGCCCCGAGGACGTTGCACGCGCTGGCCAGTCGGCACTCGCCGTCCCGCGAGATCGGCGTCGGCCCGTACGGGAGCGCGAGGCTGTCACCGTCCGTCCAGAACGCCACCGTGCCGGGCTCGACGACCTGCCGGGCGTCGGGCTCCCTCGGGACGCTGACCGGGGTGTCGAAGTAGACCTCCTCGCCCCAGGTGTTGGCCGACGAACTGATTGGCAGCGCGTCCCAGAGCGCCTCGGTGGTGGGCGTCGCCGCCAGCGTGGCGGTCGCTTGCCCGGCCGGCCACAGAATGCGTATCCGCATGGGGTTCCCTCTTCATACGACAGGCCCGATCACCGATCGGACCCGGTCGTGCCGAGAGCAGCGAACCGCCATGCTCAACAGTTTGTCAACGCGCGCCCGGGAACTGGACCCGCGCAGGCCGGAGGGCCGGGGTCAGACCGCCACGGCGCCGACCGAAACCGGCCAGCTCATCCGGATCACGCCGCCGTCGGCGCCGTTGCTGACCTCCAGGTCCTCGACCAGGCCGGTGATGACCGCGAGACCCAGGGTGTCCTCCTCCGGGTCGGCGCCCTCGGCAGCACCCGGGGCCGGGACCGTGGCATGGCCCGCCTCGTCCTCGACCTCGATGAGGAAACGCTTCTCCTGGTCAATGAGCGCGACCCGGACCGTGCCGGTGATGCCACCGCGCTGGTGCAGGCCGACGGCGCGGGAGCACGCCTCACCGACGGCGAGCCGCACCTCGTCGAGCACCGACTCGTCGACCCCCGCCCGTCTCGCGACCGCCGCGGCGACCAGCCGGGCCGTACGCACGTGCTCGGGAAGCGCACTGAATCGAAGTTCGACGGTTGCCATCTTCTCCCCTTCGGGGTGTCCGACCGGGGCCCCGGGCATGCGGCCCCTGGGCCGGTCCGCACCGGCCCTGGAGCGCCGGGTCGGCCCGGGGCCGCACGCGGCCCCGGCGCCGCCGGACGCAGGAATCGGGCGGGCCGGCGCGTAGGCCGGCCCGGCCGCGTCAGTCGGTCGAGTTGACCGCGTCGTCCACCGAGTTGTGGATCGGGAAGACCTTGGTCAGGCCGGTGATGCGGAAGATCTTCAGAATGCGCTCCTGGTTGCACACCAGGCGCAGCGAGCCCTCGTGGGCACGCACTCGCTTCAGACCGCCCACCAGTACGCCCAGACCGGTCGAGTCGAGGAAGTCAACGCCCTCCATGTCGACGACGAGGTGGTAGTTGCCGTCGTTGACGAGCTCGACCAACTGCTCACGCAGCTTCGGGGCGGTGTACACATCGATCTCGCCGCCAACCTCGACGACCGTGCGATCGCCGACTGTACGGGTCGACAGGGACAGGTCCACGGAACCTCCAGCACCTTGCCTTGCTACGTCATTGCGATCTTCGGCCGGACGGCCGCCACCGCATGGTCGCGAGCCCCGGGCGCGCCCAGCGAACGCGTGGCAAGCCTCAGCGCTGCGACCCCCGGCCGTACGGCCGTCACGGCCACATTCAACCACCTGCGACCATGCCCGCACGATGGCTTACAACGATTCTCCGTCACGCCGGTGACACACTGGGTCCTCATGCCGCCCCGTCACAGCCTGCCCGAGGCACTGCTCGCGACCCTGTCCACCACCCGGGGGCGGTCGGACCGGCTCACCCATACGGAGCACCTTCCCGCCCGACCTGCCCGTTATTCGCCGTGGCCCGACTCGATCCGGCCGGAGATCGTGAACGCCGCGCTGGACCTGGGCGTGGAACAGCCCTGGGCCCATCAGGCAGAAGCCATGAATCTGGCCAAAACCGGTCATTCCGTGGTGATCGCCACCGGAACCGCCTCGGGCAAGTCGCTCGGCTACCTGGCCCCGGTGCTGAGCGACCTGCTGGACGGCACCGAGGCCCGCAACGGCCGCGGCGCCACCGCGCTCTACCTGGCCCCGACCAAGGCGCTCGCCGCCGACCAGCGCCGGCGGGCCGCCGAACTCGCCCCGCCCAGGGTCCGGGCCGCCCTCTACGACGGCGACACCCCGCCCGAGGAACGCGAGTGGGTCCGCCAGTACGCCTCCTACGTGCTCACCAACCCGGACATGCTGCACCGCGGCATCCTGCCCGCCCATGCCCGCTGGTCCTCCTTCCTCAAGACCCTGCGCTACGTGGTCGTGGACGAGTGCCACAGCTACCGCGGCGTGTTCGGCTCGCACGTCGCCCAGGTGCTGCGGCGGCTGCGCCGGATCTGCGCCCGGTACGGGTCCTCGCCCACCTTCCTGCTCGCCTCGGCCACCACCGCCGACCCGGCCGTCACCGCCCGCCGGCTGACCGGACTGCCGGCCGAGGCGGTCACCGAGGACGCCTCGCCGCGCGGCCCGATGGTCTTCGGCCTCTGGGAGCCGCCGCTCACCGAGAACGTCGGCGAGCACGGCGCGCCCGTCCGGCGGACGGCCACCGCCGAGGCCGCCCACCTGCTGACCGACCTGGTCGAACGGCAGACCCGCGCCGTCGTCTTCGTCCGTTCCCGCCGGGCCGCCGAGCTGGTCGCCCTGCAGGCCCAGGACCAGCTCGGCCGGCCGCTCGCCGACCGGGTGGCCGCCTACCGCGGCGGCTACCTCGCCGACGAACGCCGTGCCCTCGAACGCGACCTGCACACCGGCCGTCTGCTCGGCCTCGCCTCCACCTCCGCTCTCGAACTCGGCGTCGACATCTCCGGCCTCGACGCCGTCCTGATGGCCGGCTACCCCGGCACCAGGGCCTCGCTCTGGCAGCAGGCCGGACGGGCCGGGCGCGAGGCCCAGGGGGCGCTCGCCGTCCTGATCGCCCGGGACGACCCGCTGGACACCTACCTGGTGCACCACCCCGAGGCGCTGTTCGCGACGCCCGTCGAGGCCACCGTGCTCGACCCCGACAACCCGCACGTGCTCGCCCCGCACCTCTGCGCGGCGGCCGCCGAGCTGCCGCTCACCGACCCCGACCTGGAGCTGTTCGGCCCCTCGGCCGGCCAGCTGCTGCCCGTCCTGGAACGCCGCGGACTGCTCCGCCGCCGGGGCGACGCCTGGTACTGGACCCGCCGCGAGCGCGCCGCCGACGCCGTGGACCTGCGCGGCAGCGGGGGCAGCCCGGTGCAGATCGTCGAGGCCCCGACCGGCCGGCTGCTCGGCACCGTGGACGCCTCCGCCGCCCACACCACCGTCCACACCGGGGCCGTCCACCTCCACCAGGGCCGCAGCTACCTCGTCCGGGACCTCGACCTGGAGAGCTCCGTCGCCCTGGTCGACCCGGCCGACCCGCCCTACACGACCTCCGCCCGGGACATCACCTCCATCTCCGTGCTCTCGACCGACACCTCCGTCGACTGGGGCGAGGGCCGGCTCAGTTTCGGTTCTGTGGAGGTGGTCAACCAGGTGGTCGGCTACCTCCGCAAGCGGATCTCGACCGGGGAGATCATGGGCGAGACCAAGCTCGACCTGCCGCCCCGGACCCTGCGCACCCGCGCGGTCTGGTGGTCCGTCACCGAGGACCAGCTGCTCGACGCGGACATCCCGCCCGACCAGCTGCCCGGTGCCGCGCACGCCGCCGAGCACGCCTCCATCGGCCTGCTGCCGCTGTTCGCCACCTGCGACCGCTGGGACATCGGCGGCGTCTCGGTGCCGCTGCACCCCGACACCCTGCTGCCCACCGTGTTCGTCTACGACGGCCACCCCGGCGGGGCCGGCTTCGCCGAACGCGGCTTCCAGCGGGCCGTCCAGTGGCTGACGGCCACCCGGGAGGCGATCGCCGCCTGCGAGTGCGAGCGCGGCTGCCCCTCGTGCGTGCAGTCACCCAAGTGCGGCAACGGCAACGACCCGCTGGACAAGGCGGCCGCCGTCCGGCTGCTGGACATCCTGCTCGCCGGCGCCCCGACGGCGGCGAGCACGGCGGACGGGGACGGGGACGGGACCGGAACCGGGGACGGCGGCGGGACCGGAACCGGGGACGGCGGCGGGACCGGGGCCCGGGCCGAGACGGCCGAGGCGCCCGGGGAGCCGACGGAGGCCAGGGAGGCGGACAGGGGCGCGGAAGGTTCATGAGCCACCCGCCGTCGCCCTGAGGCCCAAGCCCGCGGCCCCTGTCGCAGCCCCCGCCGCGGCCCCTGTCGTACCCGCCTCCGCGACGGCCTCGGCGGACGCGGCTGCGGCTGCGACTGCGGCCGCGTCCGTGTCCACCGCAGCCGTCGCGGCCGCCGTCGCTCGGACCGGGCCGGCGCGGGACCGGGCGCGGGCCGGCCCGACCGGCAGCCGCACCGGGAGCCCGCCGACCGGGACCTCGGCCACCACCTCGACCGCGTCCGCCTCCCGGTCCACCGTGCAGGACACCACGGTGGCCGCCTGCGCGGCCGCGATCCCCGCCGCCCGGCCGCAGCCGCCGTCCACGTCCGACAGCAGCCGGTCGGCGGCAGCCAGGGCCGCCAGATCGGCGGCGGACTCCGCCCGGTGCCGGGCAGCGGCCACCGCCCCCACCGCGAGGGTCGCGGTGAACGCCGCGCAGCCGAGCACCGCGAACGCGACCAGCCACACCGTCGCGGACCCTGCGTCGCCACGGCGGCCCGCTGCCACCGCCCGGGCGGTGCGGCCCCGGACGACACGGCGACCTGCCCGCCGCGACCCCTCCCGCAGCCCCTTCACCGCCGCAACCGCACCCTGCCTCAGGACGGCCACGGGCCACCTCCTGTTCCTCCGCTCCCGGTCAGGGTGTCCTCGCGGGCCGCCACGGCGGCCGCGCCCAGCCGCACCGACAACAGGGCCCCGAGCCGGCCCGGAGCCGCCGACGGTGCGTCCACCGTGACCCGGACCGTGTCGCCCTCCACCGCGATCCGGACCACCGCCCCGGGAGGGGCCGCCGAACCGGCGATCGCGGCCGCGTCCGGCTCCCCGCGAGCGGCCGCCCTGGCGCCCACCCGTGCGGCGTCCACGCAGCGGAGCTGCGCACCGGCCGCGAGCACACCCCAGATCAGCATCACGGCGAGCAGCACGAGCGCCGGGAGGGCGACCGCCGTCTCAGCCGTGACGAAGCCCGCGTCGCCCCGGCCTCGGCCCCGTCGCCGCCGCCGACAGCGCCAGGGACACCGGCGGATCCGCCGCGGCCGCCGCACCGACGTGCCGTCACGTCGCATGGAGCGCCCGGTCCAGCAGCTCGGTCAGCGTGCTGATCACGGTCGGACTGGTCACCACCTTGTACAGCGCGGCGGCCAGGGCACAGGCCCCCAGCGTGCCGACCGCGTATTCCGCCGTGGTCATTCCGGCATCCGACCTGCCCCTGATCCGGGCCGACTGTCTGGCCCGGCCGGCCGCCCAGCGGCCCCGTCGGCGGCACAGCTCCAGCAGCCGGTGACCCGGGCGCCGCGTGGTGACGCGTTCGGGTGAGAGCACTACGGCCATGGACTTCTCCTCGTGTCGAGTGGGTGAGTTGGTAAGGGAGTGAGTGGGTCGCTGGTCAGGCGCCGGGCGAAGGCCGCCGCCGTGGGCTCACATCGCCTGCGCAAAACGCGTGGTGAGCCCGATGACCACCGGGACGACGCTGATCAGCACGAAGGCCGGGAGGAAACAGAGGCCGAGTGGCGCGGTGGCGAGGACCCCGGCCCGCCGGACGCGGGCGTGCGCCGTGCGGGCGGCGGCCGTCCGCCTGCCGTGCGCCAGGCCGATCAGCAGCCCGGCCGCCGGAGCCCCGCTGATGCTCGTCCGGACCAGGCAGCGGGCCAACGGCGCCAGCGCCGGGTGCTCGTCGCCCAACCGGATCCAGCAGACCTCCGGCGGCGCCCCCAGGGCCAGTTCGGCCGCGATCGCCACCAGCCGGGGCCCCATCGGGGCGCCGACGCTCCGGCCGACCGCCGCGACCGCCACGGCCGGAGAGGCGGCCGAACCGAGACAGGCGGCCAGGAGTTCGGCGGTGAGCGGGAGTTGCCGGGTGAGCTGTTCCTCCTCCAGCACGGCCCGCCGTTCGTCCGGGGACCTCGCCCTGGGCAGCCACCGGTGCAGCGCCACGGCCAGCAGCGCGCCCACCGCCAGTCCGGTGCCGCCCCCGAGCACCACCACGGCACCGATCCCGGCACCGGCCGCCAGGACCGCCCGCCGCGCCTGACCGGCACCGTCGCGCCGACCGGGACGAGGCGCCGCCCGCCGGCCCGGTCCGGCGCGCCGACGGGGGACCCGAACCCGCGACCGGGCCCGGGTGCCGAGCCAGGCCGCCGACCGCCGCCGTCCCGTCCACCGCGCCGACCACCCGCCGAGGAGCAGCCCGCCCGCCGCCGCCGCGGACACCAGGACGGCCCAGTCGGCCGCCCGCCTCATGCGGACATCACCTCCGCCCGGAACGAACCGCTCGGCCGCCCCGGCCGTGCCCTCGTGCGCGAGAGGCCGCAGCGCCACCCGCCCCGCCCTGCCGCCGCCCCGGCCGCGGGCTCCGCCCGTTCGACGTCCTGGGGCGTCTCCAGGGCTCCTCGGGCCGCCGCCCGGACGATGCGCGCCGTCCACGCCAGGCCCAGGCCCTCCAGGACAGCCCCGCCCGCCAGACAGGCCAGGCCGGCAGGGGTGTGGAGCAAGACGGTCAGCGGACGGGCTCCGAGCGCGGCCCCGAGCAGCAGGCCGGCCACCGGGAGGGCCGCCAGGACGGCGATCGTGGTCCGCGGAGCCGCCAGCTCGGCGGTGATCTCCTCGGCCAACGCCTGTTCCGCGCACAGCGCTTCGGCGACCCCGTCCAACCCCGCGGCCAGGCCCGAGCCGCCGTCGGCGGTGACCCGCCAGCAGGCGGCGATCGCGGTCGCCCCGCTGCCACCCGGCAGCTCCGCGAGCAGCTGGAACGCCAGCGGGACGTCCCCGCCGTAGCGGCCGGCAGCCAGCCGCGCCACCGGTTCCGCGCCGAGCCGGCGCAGTGCCTCGCGGTCGGCGGCGATGCGCGTCGTCACCACGTGCAACGCTTGCTCGGGTGTCGCCCCGCTGCGCAACTCCCCTGCCAGCCCGGCACAGAGGTCGACGATCGCCGCCGCCCGCTGCCCGGCCTGCGCCGCCACACCGCGGCGTTGCCGCCAGCGGCGCAGCGGCACGTACGCCAGCGCGGACACCAGCAACGGGACGGGTGAGCCCGTGACCGGCCAGGCGGACAACCCGCCCGGGAAGACCAGCAGTTCGGGACCGAGCCATTCGGGCCGGTGCCGCGCCCGCCACCCGGCCGTGGCCGCCACCGGACTCCAGCGGGCAGCCCACGCCCCACAACCACCCTCTCCCCCAGGGCCGTTACCGGCCGGCAGGAGCCTGCGGCCGCGCGCACCCGTGGCCGCGCGTTGCAGCGCGCACCACGCGGCGAGCGCACCCAGACAGAGCACCGCCACCCAGCACAACGCGATCTGATCCTTCATCACCTCGATGACCTTCCTTTCCTTCCGTCCTGCTCGGCCACGACCTCGGTGGCGTCTCTCCTTCGCCGGGCGGGCGGCCGGGCGGGCGGGAGTCGCACGCCGGGCCCGAGCAACGCCAGGGCTCCCACCACGCAGCCGCACAGCCACAGGACGAACAGCACCTCCGCCCGTGCCGCCGTCACGGTGGACCGCCCCTGAGCACCACTCCGCGCACCGCCAGCAGGCGGATGAGCCGCTCCCACCCCTCCCCGGGGACGACGGCGCCGTCCGGCGTGAACGTCGCCGCCGGGGTGGTGACGGCCAGGCCCGCCCGGTCGCCGGCCAGCACGTGGATCTCGGCGACCCGCCGCCGCCCGGCGGCGGGCTCCCGGACCAGGTGCACCACCACGTCGAGCGCCGCGCGGAGTTGGCTGTGCAGGGCCGGTCGGTCCAGCCCGGCGAGTGCCCCGAGCGCCTCCAGCCGGACCGGCACGTCGGCCGCCGTGTTGGCGTGCACGGTGCCGCAGCCGCCTTCGTGGCCGGTGTTCAACGCGGCCAACAGGTCGGCGACTTCGGCGCCCCTGACCTCCCCGACGACCAGCCGGTCGGGGCGCATCCGCAGGGCCTGGCGCACGAGGTCGCGCAGGGCCAGCTCGCCCAGGCCCTCCTGGTTGGGCGGGCGGCTCTGCAGCCGGACCACGTGCGGATGGGCGGGTCGCAACTCGGCGGAGTCCTCGACGACGACGATCCGCTCGTCCGGCCCGACCAGCCCGAGCAGTGCCGCCAACAGGGTGGTCTTGCCCGTCCCCGTGCCGCCGCTGACCAGGACGGACAGCCTCGCCCGCAGGATGCCCGCGAGCACTTCGGCCCCGGCGGCGGGCAGCGCCCCGCCCGCCACCAGCTCGTCGAGCGTGAACGGCCGTGGACGGCAGACCCGCAGGGAGATGTGCGTGCATCCGGTGGCGATCGGCGGCAGCACCGCATGGAGGCGGGTGCCGTCGGGCAGGCGGGCGTCCACCCAGGGCCGGGCGTCGTCCAGCCGCCGCCCGGCGGCGGTGGCCAGCCGGTGGGCCAGCCGCCGGACCGCTTCGGCGTCGGGGAAGCGCACACCCACCGCCCGCCGCAGACCGCCGCCCCGGTCGACCCAGACCTCGTCCGGGCCGTTGACCAGCACGTCCGTGACGTCCGGCGCCGCCAGCAGCCGGTCCAGCGGGCCCGCACCCACCAGCTCGGCGCGCAGCGTGCGCACGGTGTCGAGGACTTCGTCGCCGCCGAGCGGCGGCCGGGTGGCCCGCAGCACCGCCGCGACGGACCCGGCCGTCGGCGGCGCCCCGGACTCGGCCAGCCTGAGCCGTACCGCGTCGAGCAGCGCCGCGGTGCGTTCCTCCCGGGCCGTCCGCCCGTACGGCGGCGGCCCGGCCGGCCCCGCTGGCTGCGCCGCCGCCGTGACGTTCCTGAGCGGCCGCCGCTCCCGCACGCCGCCGCCCCGGCCGTCGGCCCCGGCTCCCGCGCCGCCGCCGGTGCCCGTTCCGCGCAGACGGACCATCAGTACACACCTCCCCCGACGGCCGGAACCGGCGGCAGCACCTCGGCCAGGAAGCTCTCGCAGAACCGCGCCAGCGGGCCGTTCTCCCGGATGCCGGGCGGCACGCCCTGCTCGACGTCGGCTGCCAGCCCGGGCTCCGCCGCCAGCTCCCCGGCGAGCCGGAGCCGCAGCCCCCGCGCGATCCGGTGGGCCGGGAGGCCGAACAAGCGCAGCGGGCGGACCACCACCCGGACGTCGTCCAGTCGCATCCGGACGGCGGCCGCGACCCGGTCCGCGGCCGCCACCGCGCGAAGCTCGGCCGGTACCACCAGCAGCGCGGTGTCGGACTGCTCCAGCGCCTGCCCGGCCGCCGGATCGAGGTGGCGCGGCACATCGACGACGACCAGCCCGCCCCGCCGCCGGGACGCGGCCAGCACGCTGCGCATGGCCTCCGGCGGCACCGCGAGGGTGTCCCCGCGGTCCCAGGACAGACAGGACAGCGCGGTCAGCCGTTTCAGCACCGGCAGGGCCTTGGCCAGCTCGGCACCGCTGACCCGGCCGCGCGAGCCGGCCAGGTCGGGCCACCGGAGCCCGCCGGCCGTCTCGCCGCCGAGCAGGATGTCGAGCCCGCCGCCCAGCGGATCGCCGTCGACGAGTATGGTCCGCCGGCCCGTGCGCGCGGCCGTGACCGCGAGCGCGCAGGCCAGGGTGGAGGCACCGGCCCCGCCCCGGCCGCCGAGAACGGCGACGGTCAGCGCCGGTGTGCCGATGCCCTCGGCGGCGTCGGCGATCCGGTCGAGCAGCCAGGCCTCGGCATCGGGCAGGAACAGCACGTGCTCGGCGCCGAGTTGGACGGCTCTGACCCACACCCCGGAGTCGTCGAGGTCCAGCCCGAGCAGCAGCACCCCGGTGCGGCGGGGCAGCCCGGCGCACCGCTCGGCCTGGTCGTCCCCGACCAGCACGAGGGACGAGCCCTCCCAGAGCCCGCGCGGCGGCGGGGCGCCGCCCCGGACCAGCTGCGGTTCGGTGCCGGCGGCCGCGCAGAGCCGCAGCAGGTGCTCGGCCAGGCCCTCGTCGTCGGTGACGACGAGCGGCCCGGTGGCCTCCGGGCCGTGGACGGCGGCGTGCCCGGTGATCGGTGTCGACATGGTGGTCTCCCCTGTGCCGGGGGCGCCCGCCGGGGGCGGCGGGGGGGCCCCGGCCGGGGGGTGGGGGCGGGCGGGGGGGGGGCGCGGCCGCCGGGGGGGCCCGGGGCCCCCGGGCCGGGGACACGCGGCGGCCCCGGTGATCGGGGTCGACAGGGTGGCCCCCCCGGGCCCGCCCCGGCCCGGGGGTGGCGCCAGGGGCCCACGTCCGGATGGTTCCGGCAGGCGGTGGGCCGGGAGCGCCCGTAGGAGGCGCCCGGGAACCGCTGCCGTGCATCACGGTGGGGGGGAGATCGGGATTCCGTCAGCCCGGTTCCGAATCCCTGTGGACAACTCGGGGTTGTGGATAACAACGTTCACCCGGGCGGGGGGCTATTGAGCAAAGAATTGACGAAAGGGCCTCACCGAGAAGAACCGGCACCGTCCGCCGGGCGGCCCCGCCCGGCGCCGCCGAGGTCCCCGGGAGGGCTCTAGGGGCCGATTCGGCAGCCCGACCCGGCCCGCGGGCAGTCATGAGCAAGCAGCAACACAGAGTGACGAAAGTGGTCCGGCGCCGCCGCGCCCCGACACCCCCTGTAGACCGCCGCGCGGCCCCCGCCGGATCGGCCCCAGCAGCCTTCAAGCCCTGAAAATGGCCCCGGACGTGCGACGACCCCCGCCGGGGGGGAGAGCGGGGGTCGTCTATCCACAGCCCGACTCGGGGGGGAGGAGCCGGACCGGGTTAGCACGGTCGCGAACGATCCGTGACTTCCATGGTGTACCCGAGCGGCCAGAAACACAAACCCGCGCGCCCACGAGTACGCCGAATGGCGGGCCCTTTTGCGGCGCCCTCTATCCTCGGTTCCCGTGGACACCACCGAGAACGCCGACGAGTACGCCGACGAGTCCCCGGACTCCACCGCCGCGCCCGCGGAGAACGCCGAGAACGCCGGGAACGCCGATCCCAGGCCCCCGGCCGCCCGGCCGCGCGCGGCCGGCCCCCGGACCGCGGCCTTCTTCGACCTCGACAAGACCATCATCGCCAAGTCGAGCGCCCTGGCCTTCAGCCGGCCCTTCTACCAGGGCGGCCTGATCAACCGTCGGGCCGTACTGCGCAGCGCCTACGCCCAGTTCGTCTTCCTGGTCGGCGGCGCGGACCACGACCAGATGGAGAAGATGCGCGAGTACCTCTCCGCGCTCACCCGGGGCTGGAACGTCCAGCAGGTCCGCGAGATCGTCGCCGAGACCCTGCACAACCTGATCGACCCGATCATCTACGACGAGGCCGCCTCGCTGATCGAGCAGCACCACGCGGCCGGCCGCGACGTGGTGATCGTCAGCAGCTCCGGCTCCGAGGTGGTCGAGCCGATCGGCGCGCTGCTCGGCGCCGACCACGTGATCGCCACCCGGCTGAAGATCGAGGACGGCTGCTACACGGGCGAGATCGAGTACTACGCCTACGCCGAGAACAAGGCCGCCGCCATCCGGGAGTTGGCCGAGGCCGAGGGCTACGACCTCGCCGACTGCTACGCCTACAGCGACTCCTCCACCGACCTGCCGCTGCTGGAGGCGGTCGGCCACCCGTCCGCCGTCAACCCGGACCGCGCGCTGCGCAAGGAGGCGGCGGCCCGCGAGTGGCCGGTGCTGGTCTTCGACCGCCCGGTGGAACTGCGGCGGCGGCTCCCGGAGTTCTCCGCGCCGAGCGGCTCGGTGCTCACCGCCGTGGCGGTCGGGACGGCCGTGCTGACGGCCGGGGTGATCTGGTACGTGGCGCGCCGCCGCCGGCCGGCCGCCTGAGCAACCGCCGGACGCCCCGGGCGGGATCGCCGCCCGGGGCGGGCCGGCGTCCGGCCCGGACGGCGACCCGAACACCCGGGCCAAGCGGCAACTTTTGGGACAAAACGGGCAAAAGCCGAAGACTTCTCGTTTCGGGTTCCCCTTTCGCCCGAAACGCGATACAAATGAAGCACGGCCCGCGAGACCCGGTCAGGACCGAAGAGGTCAAACCGACAACGCAGTTCAGGCCCCACGGACCGCGCGTACAGATAACCGAGCACCCACATGCAGCCGACCCGCTGTCGGGCCGCCGCACCAGACGAACGGGCAGGATCCCCGTCTGATGGGCACTTCCGGTGCATGCTTGGTCACCCGGTACCTGTGCCAGCGGCGGCACCCGGCAGGATCAGGTGCCGCCGCATCTCTCTGTCCGTCGCCGCATCTCGCCGTCGCCGCATCTCGCCGTCCGGAGCTCCGGACTCAGACCATGCCGCGCTGCATCGCCTCGCAGACCGCCGTGCTCTCCCGCACGCCGAGCCGCAGCGCCCGGCCGGAGTACGCGATCCAGGCCGCCATCCCCTCCGGGGTCCCCGACAGGTAGCCGGCCAGCGCCCGCCGGTAGGCGTCCGTGCCGAGCTCCGCGAACCCGACCTCGGCCGGGCAGATCGACTTCGGGTCGAGCCCCTCCGCGATCAGCACGATGCGCTGCGCCGCCCGCGCGATCACGCCGTTGTACGAGCGGAACGGCCGCAGCGCGAGCAGCTCCCCGTGCACCACCGAGGCCACCACCAGGGCCGGCGTCCCGACGCCCTGCCCCTCGGCCCGGGCGACCAGCAGCCGGGAGAGCTGGTCGAGCCGGGCGGCGACCTCGTCGGCGCCGGGGGCCGGCGGCAGCGCGGCCACCGGCTCGCCGGCCGCCGGATCGGCCTCGACGCTCTCCGCCGGCTCGAGCTCCAGCGGGAACAGCTCCTCGGCGGCCTCCCCGCCCTGCCGCGGCCGGCCCGCGCCGGCGTCGGCGTCGCCGACCGCCAGCAGGTGCAGCCGGGCCAGCACCTGGAGCGGGGAGTGCCGCCAGACGCTCAGAAGCTGGCCCGCCTCGGCGGCGATCCGCAGCGCGGCGCCGACCGTGCGCGACTCGGGGTCGGCGCTGAAGTCGCTGCGGCGCCGGACCTCCTCCAGCGGCCAGTCCGCCCCGGCCAGCGCCGCCGAGGCGCGGGCGCCGCGCAGCGCGGACTCGGAGGTGACCTCGGCCGCGCGGCGGCGCATCACCCGGTGCCCGTAGAGGCGGTCGACGGCCTTGCGCACCTCGGCCACCGCGTCGGGCACCCCGGGGAGCTGGGCCAGCGGGGCGAGGGGATCTGTTCCAGTGCTCACCTACCCGAGGGTAATGACCAGGGGGCCACTCCCGGAACAGCAACCCCGGATCACCCGTTAGAGGCAATCGTCACTCCCCTCCGACGGGGAAGCCGAAACCCCGGATAGCATGCCACTATCGGAGACGATAACGATTTCCAACTCTGGAGATCGTCGGCCCCGGCGCGGAGCGGAAGCGGCGCGGAACGAGCGACCCGGAAGCAGCGGCGAGGCACCGAGCAAGCGGCCCCGCGCACGGGCCCCAGAGCGAGAGCCGGAGTCCCAGATGAAGATCGCCTTCGTCGGCAAGGGCGGCAGCGGCAAGACCACGCTGTCCTCACTGTTCATCCGCCACCTGGCCGCCGCGGGCCGCCCGGTCATCGCCGTCGACGCCGACATCAACCAGCACCTCGGCCCCGCGCTCGGCCTGACGGACGCCCAGGCCGCCGAACTGCCCTCGCTCGGCGCCCACCTGCCCGAGATCAAGGAGTACCTGCGCGGCAGCAACCCGCTGATCCGCTCCGCCGACGAGATGATCAAGACCACGCCGCCCGGCCGGGGTTCGCGCCTGCTCCGGATCGTCGAGGAGAACCCGGTCTACGCGGCCTGCGCCCGCCCGATCGCGCTGGACGAGGGCTCGGTGCGGCTGCTGGCGACCGGCGCCTTCACCGACGAGGACCTCGGGGTCGCCTGCTACCACTCCAAGGTCGGCGCGGTCGAACTGCTGCTCAACCACCTGGTCGACGGCCGGGACGAGTACGTGGTCACCGACATGACCGCGGGCTCCGACTCCTTCGCCTCCGGCCTGTTCACCCGTTTCGACCTGACCTTCCTGGTCGCGGAGCCGACCCGCAAGGGCGTCTCGGTGTACCGCCAGTACAAGGACTACGCACGCGACTTCGGCGTGCAGCTGCGGGTGATCGGCAACAAGGTCCAGGGCCCGGAGGACGTCGAGTTCCTGCGCCGCGAGGCCGGCGACGACCTGCTGGCAACCTTCGGCCACTCCGACTGGGTGCGCCGGCTGGAGCAGGGCGCCGAGCCGCCGCTGCGGACGCTGGAGCCGGGCAACCGGGCCGTGCTGGAGCGGCTGCGCGAGGAGGCCGACGCCGCCCACGGCCTGCGGGACCCGCGCCGCTACACCGAGCAGGCCGTGCTCTTCCACCTCCGCAACGCCGAGAGCTGGGCCAACGCCAAGGTCGGCGTCGACCTCGCGACCCAGGTGGACCGGGACTTCGTGCTCGGCGGCGAGCAGCCCGCCGCGGCGGGCGCGCACGTCTGACGGGCACCGCCGGCCGACTCCGGCGGCCGGCACCGAACGGGCTGCGGCCTCCCTCCGTCGGGGGGTGGCCGCAGCCCGTTCGCGTGTCGCCCGCCCCGCTCCGGGCCGGGCGGACACGCCCGTGCGTCAGCAGATTCCCCTCGGTTCGACTACCACCCAATGGGGTGAATCCGGGCTTTTCCCCCTGTCGCCCGGGATGACGCTGTGCAAAGCTTTCATTACCCTCGGTTTACCGAGTCTTGATGGTCCTCTTCGAGGCATGCCCGCCCTCGCCTCGTCGAGGCCCGCTGATGGTCCACGGCCCGGCCGGTGACACCCCGCACTCCCCGCCGCGCCCACGCCATCCCGCCACACCGTCGCGACCCACGACAGCCGATCCGGCTCCCCGAGCCGCACAACCGGACTCACCGCCGGACCTGACTGCGTTCGTTCCCCCGGAAAAGACGGGAAGACAATGACCCTCGACATCTCCAGCGCCCCCATCGCCTCCGACACCAACGACCACGCCCCGCCGGGCCCGCCCTCCCGCACCCGCTGGCTGCAGGACCTCTCGGCCTCCCTGGTGGTCTTCCTGATCGCCGTGCCGTTCTCCCTCGGCATCGCCCTGGCCACCGGAGCCCCGCTCACGGCCGGCCTCGCCGCGGCGGCCGTCGGCGGCATCGTGGTCGGCCTCCTCGGCGGCACCCCCCTCCAGGTCAGCGGCCCCTCCGCCGCTCTGACCGTGATCACCGCAGGGCTGATCTCCCAGTACGGCTGGCAGGCCACCTGCGCCATCACACTCGCCGCCGGCCTGCTCCAACTCCTGCTCGGCGTACGACGGGTGGCCCGGACGGCGCTCGCCGTCTCACCCGCCATCGTGCACGGCATGCTGGCCGGCGTCGGCCTCACCATCGCCCTCGCCCAGCTGCACGTCGTCCTCGGCGGTTCCCCGCAAAGCTCGGCCCTCGCCAACCTGCTGGCGCTGCCCGGCCAGTTGGCGGGCCCGCACCCGGCCGCACTGACCGTGGGGGCGCTCACCGCAGCCGTCCTGCTCGGCTGGCCACGGCTCGGCCGACTCCCGGGCAGGGCCGGGGAGTTCGGCACTCGGTTGGCCAAGCTGCCGGGCCCGCTGGCGGCCGTCGCCGCCGCGACGGCCCTCGCCATGACCCTCGGCCTGGACCTGGCCCGGGTCGAACTGCCCGCGTGGGAGCCGCACGACCTCATCCCCGAGCTTCCGCACGGGCCGCTCGCCGCGATCCTCGCCGCCGTGCTGACCGTCACCGCCGTGGCGAGCGTCGAGTCGCTGCTCTCCGCCGTCGCGATCGACCGGATGTCGCACCGCACCGGGGACCTCGACCGCGAACTGCGCGGCCAGGGCATCGCCAACATGGTCAGCGGCCTGCTCGGCGGCCTGCCGATCGCCGGCGGCGCGGTGCGCAGCACGGCCAACGTCCGGGCCGGCGCGCGGAGTCGCTGGTCCTCGATCCTGCACGGCGCCTGGGTGCTCGCCGCGGCGCTGGCGCTCACCGGCGGGCTGCGCCGGATCCCGCTCGCCGCCCTCGCCGCCCTGGTCCTGGTCGTCGGGCTGCAGATGGTGAGCTTCGCGCACATCCGCAAGGTGCACCGGCACCGGGAGTTCCCGGTCTACCTCATCACCGTGCTCGGAGTGGTGCTGCTCGGCGTCCTGTCGGGCGTGGCCCTGGGCGCGGCGATGGCCGTCCTGCTGGCGCTCTACCGACTGACCCGCGCCCACGTGGACGTCCTGGCCGGTCCGGACGGCTCGGTCACCGTGCAGACGCACGGCCCGCTCACCTTCACCGCCGTGCCCCGGCTGAGCCGCGCGCTGGCCGGCATCCCCGCCACCGCCGACGTGACGGTCGTCCACGACGGCTCCTTCCTGGACCACGCCGCGTACGAGACGCTGCACAGTTGGCGGGCCGGCCATCAGGCGGCCGGCCGCCGGGTCACGATGGTGACGCGCCGCCAGGACGACGAGGTGCTCGACCCGGACGGGACGGTCCGGACGGGCAGCTCCCCCGGCCCGCACCGCTGCCGGGCCTGGACCCCGTGGGTCGGGCACCACTGCATCGAACAGCAGGAGGATCCGCACGGCCGGCTGCTGGACGGCGTGCGGGGTTTCCAGCTGCACACCGCCCCGCTGATCCGCCCCGAGCTGGCCAGGCTCGCCCGGGAGGGCCAGACGCCCTCCCAGCTCTTCCTGACCTGCGCGGACTCGCGGATGGTCACCAGCATGATCACCAACAGCGGCCCCGGTGACCTCTTCACCGTGCGCAACGTGGGCAACCTGGTACCCGCGCCGTTCGAGCCCGGCGCCAACGACGACTCGGTGGCCGCCGCGGTGCAGTACGCCGTCGAGGTGCTGGAGGTGCGGTCCATCACGGTCTGCGGGCACTCCGGCTGCGGCGCGATGAAGGCCCTGCTGGACGGCGTGCACGAGCTCCCGGGGCCGCCGACCGCGCTGGCCCGCTGGCTGCGCAACGGCCGCGGCTCGCTCGACCGGCTGCGCCGCGTCCCCGCCGAGTTCACCGCCCGGCCGGTGGTCGACCTGGTCGAACAGCTCTGCATCACCAACGTGGTCCAGCAGCTGGACCAGCTGATGGCGAACCCCGCGGTGGAGCGCCGGGTCGCCGAGGGCACGCTGCGGCTGGTGGGGATGTACTTCGACTTCGCCACCGCCCAGGCCTACGTGCTCGACCGCGAGAGCGGCCGGTTCAGCCCGGTCGAGGCGCTCCACGCCGGAACGGCCGGTTCCGCGCCCTGCGACACGCCCGAGCGGGTGAACGAAATCGAACAGGTCGCCGGAGCCGGCCTGGACGTCACCGCCACGACCGGGGGCGATCCCCGACTGGCCGCCTGAGAGCCGGCCCGCGCCCCCACCAGGCGGGCGGGGGCGCGGGCCGCCCCCCAGTTCGACCTACGCGTTCGACACTCGATCAAAGGTCTACACCAATTCCCAGGAGCCTCTTGTCAACAGGCCTCTTCGCCTGGTGAGCTGTGCGCTGGGACACACGGGACAATCCCCACGCACGGGAACGACCCCGATCATGACTCGATGAGGAGTGCGCGTTGAGCAACGAGAGCCTGGCCAACCTGCTCAAGGAGGAGCGGCGCTTCGCCCCGCCGGCAGAGCTCGCCGCAGCCGCCAACGTCACCGCGGCCGCGTACGCGCGGGCCTCCGAGGACCGCCTGGGCTTCTGGGCCGAGCAGGCCCGCCGCCTCAGCTGGGCCGTCGAGCCCACCGAGACGCTCGACTGGTCCAACCCGCCGTTCGCCAAGTGGTTCGCCGACGGCAGGCTCAACGTGGCCTACAACTGCGTCGACCGGCACGTCGAGGCGGGCAACGGCGACCGGATCGCCCTCCACTTCGAGGGCGAGCCCGGCGACAGCCGCTCGATCACCTACGCCCAGCTCAAGGACGAGGTCTCCCGCGCCGCCAACGCCCTGCTGGAACTC